>CAZDWU010000037.1:0-1119 GCA_964509165.1 uncultured Chthonomonas sp.
GTGGTGGAGATAAGGGGATTCGAACCCCTGGCCTCTGCAGTGCGATTGCAGCGCTCTCCCAGCTGAGCTATATCCCCACGCGGCCTTCAATCATACCTCGGCGCACCGCGCGCACTTCAACATCAGCCTAGGCCAACCGGCGCGGTCACTCGGGTCGCCGGGCCACCGCCACCACGCTGCTCCCCCACGGCCAGCGCACGGTCCGCAGGGCGCGTCCTTCCGCCGCCATCAGCGCCACCAGCGCCCGGTTCAGGCCGCCCGGCACCGGAGGAAGGCTCGCCCGCGCCGGTCCCCGCCGAAACTTGCCCACCAGCCGTTCCGCCAGCACCAGCGGGAACAGCCAAAACACCGAATACGACACCAGCACCGGTTCCAGCCCCGCCGCCTCCAATTGCCGCCGCACCGAGCGCCGCGTGTGCCGCCGAAAATGGTGTAGCGCTACGTCGTGCGGTCCCCACAGCCACTTGTAGGCGGGCACGCTCAGCACCAGCACGCCCCCCGGTTGCAGCACCCGGGCCGCTTCGGCAAAGGCCGCCGTGTCGTCCTCGATGTGCTCAAAAATGTCCAGCGCCACCACCCCGGCCACGCTCGCATCGCGCACCGGCAGCTTGGCCCCATCGGCCTGGATCAAGCGGGTGAGCCCCCGCCCCTGGGCGTGCCGCAGGGCCAAGTGGGTGAAGTCCAGGCCCACCACTTCGGTTTCGCGGCTCAGTTCTTGGGCCACCGCGCCGGTGCCGCACCCTACGTCCAGCACCAGGCCCCGGGGGGCGTGGCGTCGCCAGAGTTCGATGCAGAGGGTGCGCCGCGCCACAAACCACCAGTAGTGGTCCTCCAGGCGGCGCATCTTTTCGTATTCTTCGGGATTCACTGCCCCCTCGTCCGGGGGGAAATTCGCCGCGCCCGCCCCGCCAGGCGCAGCAGCATCAGTTCGCGCAGCATCCGCACGCCGTCGCGCAGCAGGTTCACCTTGCTGCCTTCCTTGTGCTGCCAGCGGATCGGCACCTCGGCGATGTTGTAGCCCAGGTCGCGGGCAATCATCAGCACCTCAAAATCGAACCCGAAGCCGTCAATTTTGCTCCGCGAGAAGATGTCGCGGGCCACATCCTGCCGGTAGAGCTT
>CAZDWU010000037.1:1219-20609 GCA_964509165.1 uncultured Chthonomonas sp.
TATTCCGCGATGCGGGCAAGGGTAGGCCCGAGTCGCTCTTGCTCGTTGTAAGCGGGAATGATGATCGCGAGGTGAGGACGCGGCAAGCGGACCCGAGGATACCAGCCCGGTTAGGGATTCGCGGCCCCGGTGCCCGAAACCCCGTTCGCCACGCCGTCCGTTTGGTTGCGGGCCAGCCGCTGCAGGTGGGCGCGGAAGGTGTCATCCAGCGGGCTCCTCTCCTCGACGATGAAGAGGTTGTTCAGCCGCCTCGAGGTGCTAATCAGGTAGCGGTCCTTGGCGTAGAGCATGGTGCTGCCGCCCCCATCCAGGGCCACGGCGTTGGTTACGCCCAGCGCGGTCATCTGCCGGCCGAGGGTGGAGAGCGTCACCGAACTCCGGGTCGCCATCATCACCAGTTTGCCGCCGGGGGTCGTGCCCACAGCCGTGCGGGCCGCCGAACCCCAAATGCTACGGTCTCGGAACCCCTGTGTCCACGGCTTGGGGTCCACCACGCCTTCCCGCACGATGCGCACCCCCGCGCGCAGGCCGTAGCGGTAGGGGAACCAATCCTGCCAGCCCCGCACTTCGGTGTCAAAAATGTGCACCCGGCCGTACCAATCCACGCCAATCGCGCTGCCCCGAGCGCCATCCGCCACCACATCGCCGTCAATCACCACCTCACCCACGGGCCGGCCGTTTTCCCAGGCAAAGAAGGTGCCCGTGATGGCGGCGGCCGGGGGCTCCGGGCCGAGCAGTTCGCGCACGCTCACCAGCCGTTCTTCCAGCACCACGCGCGGGGCGTAGTCGCCCTTGGTCAAATCGAACACCACGACCTGGAAGGAACCAACGCTACGGATTTCGGGCGCACTAAGTCCCAAAGCGCCCGCACTCGTCAGGGAGAGCAGGGCAAACCATCTTTTTACGCGCGTTTCCTTGGTCATGTTGCGGCATTTTAGCCAAGGGCGAGGCTAGAAAGGCACCCAAATGTAACAAGCGGGGCCTCTTAGGTTCAATATTGGATAATTTTGTGTAGTTTTCCCATCTTCACAAAACGCTGACAGAAGTCCCCTTGGACCTCGTTTTAACATTGACAGAAGGGGGTCCACTCGTTCATCCTTGGGCTTGGAGACGGATTTCCCACCTGTGACGCGCGCCGACTTTCGACCATGGATGAGACTAAGCCTCGTTTACGCGGCGCTGGTCATCCTCTTTGGCGCATGGGTGCGGGCCTCGCTTTCCGGGGATGGATGCGGGGTTTCTTGGCCGAACTGCGGCGGGGCCATCCTGCCCGATACGTCCAATGTCAAGACTCTCATTGAGTTAACGCACCGGGTCACCTCCGGGTTACTTGGTCTCCTTCTGGGTGGTCTCTGGATTGCCGCCCGCCGGGTGGAGCCGAAGGGTTCGCCCATGCGCCGGGCCATTGGCTTCTCGGTGCTGGCGTGTGTCATCAGTGCGCTCATCGGAGCGGTGCTGGTGCGCCAAGGGCTGGTGGTGCACGATAAGTCGCTGGCGCGGGCGATCTTCATGCCCGTCCACCTGGTCAACAACTACTTCTTGATGGGGGCACTCGTGCTGGCCGACTGGTATAGCCGGGGTGGCGCGCCGCTTCGCCGGCCGGATCGCGGGCCGCTCATGCTACTCCTCGCCAGTGGCGTTTCCCAGCTCGTTCTCGGCATCACCGGAGCCATCAGCGCCATGGGCAAGACGGCGTACGGGCCGGAACTCCAGGCCGCCCAGACGCTTTCCGACCGCCTGAACATGCACATCGGCGCGGCCGCCAGCCCCATCCTCAAGGGTGGCGTGGCGCACCCGCTGCTGGCGACCTCGCTCTTCGCCCTTATGCTCTGGGCGGGCAATCAACTTTCTAAGTCGCGTCCGGAACCGGGCGTGCAGCAGTGGAGCCGCTATCTTTCCATCGGGCTCACCGCCCAGATGCTCTTCGGCCTGGCCAACCTCCTGATGAGCGCCCCGGCCTGGATGCAGATGGGCCACCTCTTGCTGGCTTTGGTCACCTGGGTGAGCTTCGTCAAGATGGGCACCTATACGCTGGCCTACCCGGAATACACACCCAGCACCGAGGATCCCTTCGCGGGCCTCAGTCCGCGCGAGCGACTCGCCGCGCAGATTCGGGCCTACGTGGCCCTCACCAAGCCGCGCGTCATCTCGCTTTTGCTGTTCACGACCGTGGCGGCGATGGTGATGGCGAACCAGGGTTGGCCTCCGTTCCTCATGACGATTTGTGTGGCCCTGGGCGGCTACATGATGGCGGGCGCCGCCAACACGATCAATATGATCGTGGAGCGCGACCTCGACGTGGCGATGGAACGCACCGCCAGCCGACCGACGGTCACGCACTACGTCTCCTCGGGCAACGCCTTCCTCTTCGCTTTGGCGCTCACGGTCATCTCTTTCGGGATGATCACCGCCGTCTCGAACGTGCTGGCCGCACTGCTGGCCTTCGCCGGGCTGCTGTTCTACGTCTTTATCTATACGCTCCTTCTGAAGCGCCGCACCTGGCAGAACATTGTCATCGGGGGCGCAGCGGGGGCCTTCCCGCCTCTGGTGGGTTGGGCGGCCGTGACGGGCGACCTCAACTGGTTCGCTTGGCTTCTCTTTGCCGTCGTGTTCCTCTGGACGCCGGTGCACTTCTGGGCACTGGCCATCCTCATCAAGGACGACTACGCCAAGGCCGGGGTGCCGATGCTTCCCGTGGTGCACGGCGAGCACGTGACGGCGGTGCAGATCGTCATTTACGCCATTCTCACGGCGGTGGTCAGTATCATTCCGCTGGCCGGCAACGGATTCAACTCCATCACCCTCGGGCTGGTGGTTCTTCTCAACGTCGGGCTCCTGGCCCAAAGCCTGGGTTTGCTTCGCAGCACGACCCGGCCAAAAGCCAAGTCCCTTTTCAAATATTCGATGGTTTATCTCGCCCTGTTCTTCCTCGTCGTAGCGGTGGACCGGGCAATCTAGGAGCATTCATTTAGAGCAGCAACTATGGCGCAAATCTTTGGACCCGCGGCAAACACTATTGCGACTGCCAGCCTCTTCGCGCTGGCGGGCGTGCCGTTCCTCTTGGTAGGGGCGAGTGAGATCTCTCGATCTCCCGCCAACACCAAGGTGACGGTGCCTATCAATCAGCCGGCCCCGTTCAGCCACAAGCACCATGCAAAGGAGCTAGGGATTGACTGTCGGTTCTGCCACACCAGCGTCGAGAAGTCGGCTAGTGCGGGCATCCCGAGCACCGAAGTCTGTATGACGTGCCACAGCCAGATCTGGACGAACAGCCCGATGATCGAGCCGATTCGCTCCAGCTGGGCCACCAACACCCCGGTGGAATGGAACCTGGTCAACCGCGCGCCGGACTTTGTCTACTTCAACCACGCCATCCACATCGCTCGCGGCATCTCCTGTAACACCTGCCACGGCCAGGTGCACGAGATGGAGATCACCTGGAAGGGCCAGGCGTTCCACATGGTTTGGTGTCTGGAGTGCCACCAGAACCCCGAAAAGTTTATGACCCACGTTTCGCCGGAGCTGAACCTGTCTCCGCGCGAGCAAGTCTTTGAGGTCTACCGCAAGATCTCGGCCGGCGAAGTGCTGACCGGGGCGGAAGAGAAGCTGGTGAGCGGCTTGCCCCAGCGTGTTCCCAAGGACAAGATTCACGAAGGCGTGCGCTTGGTCGAAGAGCGCAAGATCAACAAATCGCAGCTAAAGGACTGCTACATCTGTCACCGCTAATGGGCCACGAACCGAAGAACGAAGAACAACCGACCGCGCCGTCTCGCTTTTATAAGGGGCCGGCCGACCATCGGGGTGAACCTGAGGCCCGCGTGTGGCAAGGGGACGAGTTCCCGCACCGCAAGTCGATTGCCGAGATTGACCGCCGCAATGTCCTCAAGCTGATGGGCGGCGCCATGGCCATGGCCGGGATTGCCGGTTCGGGCTGCCGCTCGCTCATCATGCCGCAAGAGAAGATCATCGGCTATGTGCAAGCCCCCGAGAACCGGGTTTCTGGGATTAGCAAGCACTTTGCCACCACGGCCTGCATCGCGGGTGAGGTCATCGGCATGCTGGTGCGCAGCCACGAAGGCCGCCCGGTCAAGCTGGAAGGCAACCCCAAGCACCCCGCTAGTCTGGGTGGCTTGGATGCCAAGCAACTCGCCAGCATCCACGGCCTGTACGATCCGGATCGCCTTGATGGGGTCAAGTACAAGGGCGATATGGACAACTGGCCGAACTTCCTCAAGAACGTTCGCGCCTCGCTGAAGAACGGCGGCGTCGCCATTGTCACGCCGAACGTGACCTCGCCTGCGCTGGCGAAGTCCATTGAAGATTTCCTCGCCAAGCACCCCAACGCCACTTGGTACCAGTGGGAAGCCTGCCACCGCGACCTGATGCACGAGGCGGGAATGCTGGCCACGGGCCAGGCCGTGCGACCGGTCTACGACTTTAGCCGCGCCGACGTGGTGGTCAGCATTGACTGCGACGTCTTCAACGAGCTGCCGGGTGCCACCGCCCACGCGCGCAACATTGCCGCGAAGCGGAATCCCGACGGCGAAATGAGCCGCCTTTACGCCTTCGAAAGTGCCCCCACGACGTTTGGGGCGCTGGCCGACCACCGCTCGCCGGTGCGCGCTTCCCAAATGGGCGCGCTGGTGCGGGCCTTGGGCGCCAAGCTCGGCATGCCGGGCGTGACCGCGCCGGGTGCCTCCGGGGCCGATGCCCAACTGGTGGATGCCATGGTGCGCGACCTGCAGGCTCATCGCGGGCGCTGTGTGGTGGTGGCCGGTGGTCACTTGCCCCCGGCGGTGCAAGCGGCGGTCTACGCGCTCAACGAAGCGCTGGGCAACCTCGGCACCACGGTGACGCTCCGGCCGAGCGCCACGTGGGCGACTCACAATGGAGAAAGCATCCGCTCGCTGGCCGAAGCCATCAAGGGCAACAAGGTGCACACGCTCCTTCTGCTCGGCGTGAATCCGGTTTACGACGCTCCCGCCGATCTGGACTTCGGCACGCTGGTCGGCACGGTGCCGTTCACCGCGCAACTCAGCCTTTACGATGACGAGACGGGTGAGAAGTGCCAGTTCCAGCTTCCCCAATCGCACTACTTGGAAGCCTGGGGCGACCACGTGGCGTTCGATGGCACGGTGAGCATTCAGCAGCCGCTCATCAAGCCGCTGTACGAAAGCCGCTCGGCCTTGCAAGTCATGGAGGCGCTGAACAACCGCTCCCAAGACGACCTGGAAACCATTTCGAAGTTCCACCAGATGGACCCGAACAGCGAAACCTGGCGGTCCGTGCTGGCCAACGGCGTGATGATGTCGGTGTCCACGGAAGAGGCGCCGCCGGCGCTGAAGCCGAACCTGATGGCGGCGATCCCAGACGCTTCGACGAAGGGCATTGAACTCCGGTTCGCCCCGGACCAAGCGATCCACGACGGTTCCTACTCCAATAACCCTTGGCTGCAAGAGCTGCCGCGCCCGCTGACGAACCTCACCTGGGATAACGCGGTGGAAATGGGGCACAAGCTCGCATCTCAACTCGGCGTAGCCGGGCCGTACAAGCACCTGGGCCTGATCCCGGGCGCGGGGCCGGCTCCGATGGTGAAGGTCACCGTGGGCGGCAAGTCGGTGGAGATGCCGGTTTACGTCAATCTGGGCATGGCCGATGACACCGTGGTGGTGCGCATGGGCTACGGCCGCACCCGCGTCGGCAAGGTCGGCAACAAGGGTGATGACCGCTGGCACGGCGGCGGGTTCAACATCTATCCGCTCCGCAACAGCCAATCCCCGTGGATCGTGGCCGATGCGGTGGTCGAGAAGACTTCCGGTGGCTACGAACTGGCCAACACCCAGTTCCACAACACGCTCGAAGTCGAAGAGATCGACACCGACCGCGACATCATTCGCCACGCGAACCTGGCCGATTACAAGGCCAACCCGATGATCTTTGCCAGCAAGGGTCATGGCGGCGGCGCGGAGGCTGAACACGGCGGCGACAAGCTCCACAACGGCCTGGAAGGCCAAGGTGGTCATACCGATGCGCACTCCGAAGGTGCAGGCGCGGCCCCGACCGGCGGCACCGACGCCGGCGGTGATGGCAAGGACCTGAACCTCTACGACGGCTCCGACTACAAGGACCTATACGCCCAAAACATGCAATGGGCGATGACGGTGGACCTCAACCTCTGCACCGGCTGTAACGCCTGTGTGGTGGCCTGCCAAAGCGAAAACAACATCCCCACCGTAGGCAAGCGCGAAGTGATGCGCGGCCGCGAAATGCACTGGATTCGCATTGACCGGTACTACAAGGGGAACGGCTCCAGCCTCAACTACGACAACCCGCCGATCTACTTCCAGCCTCTCGCCTGTGTGCAGTGCGAGCAAGCGCCGTGCGAACCGGTCTGCCCGGTCGCGGCTACCGTTCACAGCAGCGAAGGCCTGAACCAGATGGTCTACAACCGCTGCGTGGGCACCCGCTACTGCAGCAACAACTGCCCCTACAAGGTGCGGCGGTTCAACTTCCTGCACTTCACCAAGCCCGTGCACGACCTGCCGGTGCTGAAGCTGCTCCAGAACCCCGACGTCACGGTCCGCACCCGCGGGGTGATGGAGAAGTGCACCTACTGCGTCCAGCGCATCAACGAGAAGCGCATCAACGCCAAGGTGGCGGGCAAGCCGGTCGAAGACGGCGAAATCGTGACGGCGTGCCAGCAGGCGTGCCCCGCGCAGGCCATCGTCTTCGGCAACATGAGCGACAAGAACTCGGCCGTGAGCAAGTCTCGCGCCAGCAAGCGCAACTACATCCTGCTGGAGGTCACGAACACGCGGCCCCGCACGACGTATCTCGGACGCGTCCACAACCCGAACCCTGAGGTGAAGGCCTAATGGCATACGAACCATCCATTGATAAGAGCCTGCTGGAAGGCGAGCATACAGAGGCGTCGATTGACGCCGCGATCGCCGATATCGTCCTCGATCCGAAGACGCATACCCAGCCGGCCATCAATCACCTTAAGCTCGGCAAGCTGAACGTTAAGATTCCCGCGCCGGAAGGCTACAACAGCCCCTGGTTCCTCTTTATGGGGATCGGGTTCCTGTTCGTCAACATCCTGCTGGTCTCCATTGCCGTCCTGGTCTTCACCGGGATTGGGATTTGGGGCAACAACCAGCCGGTCGGTTGGGGCTTCGACATCATCAACTTCGTTTGGTGGATCGGGATCGGCCACGCCGGCACCCTGATCTCCGCCATTCTCCTGCTGCTCCGCCAGAAGTGGCGCAACTCGATCAACCGCTTCGCAGAAGCAATGACGATCTTCGCCGTTATGTGCGCAGGGATCTACCCGCTCCTGCACACCGGTCGCCCGTGGGTGGCGTACTGGCTGTTCCCCTACCCGAACGTTCTCGGGATGTGGCCGAACTTCCGCTCGCCGCTCGTCTGGGACGTCTTTGCGGTGAGCACGTACATGACCGTTTCGATCCTCTTCTGGTTCGTCGGTCTTATCCCTGACTTCGCGACGCTCCGCGACCGCGCCAAGGGCAAGATCGCCCGGGTGGCGTTCGGGGTGGCTTCGATGGGCTGGAAGGGTTCCGCCAAGGACTGGGTGCGCTACGAGCACGCCTCGCTGATCCTGGCCGGGATTTCCACTCCGCTCGTTCTCTCGGTGCACACCATCGTGTCGTTCGACTTTGCCATGGGGATCGTCCCCGGCTGGAACGTCACCATCTTCCCGCCGTACTTCGTGGCGGGCGCCGTGTTTGCCGGGTTCGCCATGGTTATCACGCTGATGATTCCCATCCGCAAGTGGTACAAGCTCGAAGCCTTTGTCACCATGAAGCACTTCGACTGGATGGCCAAGGTCATGCTGGCGACGGGTCTCATCGTGGTCTACGGCTACGCGATGGAAATCTTCTACGCCATCTACAGTGGCGTACCCTGGGAACTGAGCCTCTTCCACAACCGCTGGGAGATCCTCCAGGCTCCGTATTCGTGGGCGTTCTGGCTCCTCATCTTGTTCAACGGCATCATCCCGCAGATCCTCTGGATTCCTAAGATGCGCCAGAACCTGACCGTGCTCATGCTGGTCTCTGCCAGCGTCAGCGTGGGGATGTGGTTCGAACGGTACGTGATCATCCCGATCTCGCTCACCCGCGACTACCTGCCCAGTAGCTACGGCTACTACACGCCGACGGGATGGGACTTCGCCATGTTCTTCGGCACCATGGGGTTGTTCGTCTTCCTCCTTCTGCTGTTCATCCGGTTCCTGCCCATGATCAACATCTTCGAAATCAAGGAGCTGAAGCATCAGCTCGACCACGAGGCGCACGCCGAGCATGGTCACGGACACGGCGCGGATCCGGAGGCCGCCCCGGCTCACTAAGCCGCACGGAGACCCAAAATGAGTCACGGTCGAGATACCGCACCGAAGCCTTACGGCACTGTCGCCGGGTTTGCCACGGCGGATGAACTGCTGGCGGCCACCCAAGCGGTGGTGAACGCGGGCTACAAGAAGCTGGATGCCTATTCGCCGGTGCCGGTGCACGGGTTGGCGGATGTCATGAACTTCAAAGACTTCCGCCTGCACTACGGTGCGCTGGCGGGCGGTCTGACGGGAGCGGTCGTGGGTATGAGCCTGCAGGCCATCACCGGCGGCGCGCTCAATCGCATTGGCATCGAGCTGCCGGCCATGTGGCAATACGCGCACAACACCGGGGGCAAGCCGATCTTCAGCTGGCCCATGTTTATCCCGGTCATGTTCGAGTGCACGATCCTGCTCACGGCCTTTGCCGTGGTGGGCGGGCTGTTCGCGCTTTGCGGACTGCCCAAGCCGCACCATCCGATCTTCAACGCCGAAGCGTTCCACCGGGCTTCCCAGGATCGCTACTTCCTGTGCGTCGAAGCCACCGACCCGCGCTACGCGCCGGACCAAGTTGCCAGCCTGATGCATGAGATGGGCGCCGAAAGCGTGGAGCACGTGATGACCTCGGAGGGCTACTAATGAAGAAATCTCTTTGGGCACTCGCTCTGCTGAGCCTGCTCGCTGGCGGCTGTCACCGCGATATGTGGCTGCAACCCAAGGCGAAGGTGAACCGCGAGAGCGACTTCTTTGCGGATGGCCTCAGCTCGCGGCCGAACGTGCCGGGCACCGTGGCCACCGAAGACGTCGGTCTTACGCGGCCGGTCCGCACGGGTTACGACTCCAACGGCAAGTTGGTGCGCGAGATCCCGATGGCCGTCACGAAGGAGCTGATCGCCCGGGGCAAGGAGCGCTACCAAATCTTCTGTACGCACTGCCATGGCGCGGTGGGCGACGGCGAAGGCATGATCGCTCAGCGCGGTCTCACCCTGGCCCAGCCGGTGGCGAGTTACCACACGGATCGTCTTCGCGAACTGCCGGACGGTCACATCTTCGACGTGATCACCAACGGTTTTGGTGTGATGTATCCGTTCTCCGACCGCTTGCCGGATCCGAATGACCGCTGGGCGATCGTGGCGTACATCCGCACGCTACAGTACAGCCAGTTTGCGCCGGCCAGTTCACTCCCGGCCGATATGCGCGCCAAGGTGGACAACCCGCCGCCCCTCCCCTCGCAGCAAAAGCCGGAGGGCAAGCACGGCAAGGACGAGGACCATAGCGCAGGAGGCGCCCACTAATGAGCGAAACCGAAACGACCATGCATGAATCCGCGCCGAAGAATACGATCGGTACCAACTACTCCATCCTTGGGGTGTTGCTCTTGGTGGTCGGCGGGGGCCTCTTTGCTGCCACCGGGATGGGCGCGGGCATGGAGAACATGCTCCGCAGCTACCTCTACGGCTACATGTTTTGGTCTGGCATGACCATCGGCTGCTTCGGTCTGATGTTGCTGCACCACACCATTCGCGCGCGGTGGAGCCGCCCGGTGCTTCGCATCTGGGAATCGGCTTGTTCGCCGCTCATGCTGGTGATTCAGGCGGTCGCGTTCCTGCCCATCGCCATGAACCTCAAGCTCATCTACAAGTGGATGAAGCCGGAAGTCGTGGCAGTCGACAAGATCCTGCAGAACAAGGCGTTCTATCTCAACCCCACGGTGTTCTACATCACCACGTTCGGGTTCTTCGCGTTCATGATCTTCTGGAGCTACCAGCTTCAGGCGCTCCAACGCAAGGAAGACGCTACCGGGGACAAGAGCTACGCCGACAAGCGGGCCGTGTGGGCGCCGCCGGGATTGCTCTTCTTCGTTCTGCTACTCAACTTCTTCTACACCAGCGTGCTCATGAGCCTTGACGCGCACTGGTTCAGCACCATCTACGGGGTGTGGCTGATGGTGGGCTTCGCGCTTGCCGGTCTCGCCTTCACGGGCATGACCGTGGGCACGCAGCACAAGCGCGCTCCGTTCGTGGGCATCATCAACGAGAAGTTCACCTACGATATCGGGGTGCTGACCCTGGCGTTCACCCTGCTTTGGGCGTACTTCACGTTCAGCCAGTTCCTCATCACCTGGAGCGGGAACTTGCCCGAGTTCACGGTGTGGTTTGTGGATCGCTCGGTCCAGCCGTACAGCACGCTGGCGGGTATGGGCATGTTCGCGCAGTTCCTCATTCCGTTCATCGTGCTTCTCCAGCCGGCCTCGCGCCGCAACCCGGCGGTCTTTGCCGCCCTGGGGGGCTGGGTGTTCTCGGTGCGGATGTTCGACTTCTACTACGTGGTCGTGCCGAGCCTGAAGCTGGCCTCGCCGAATGCGCTCACGCTCATTGGGGGCTTGTTCGCCATGGGCGGCCTCTGGCTCCTCGTCTTTGCCCTGCAATACAAGTCCCGACCGGAACTTGTGAACGGCTCCGACTACCAACTGGCGGCAAACCATGGCTAATCATCACGATCACGACGAGCACCCCCAGGATCTCAACCTCCTGGAGGAGATGAATTACGAAACCCGCGACTTCGACGTGGACCAGGCGCCCAAGGGCACGGTCTGGTTCTTCGGGGTCACCACCGGGTTCTTTATCCTCGCGTTCATCTCGTTGATCTTCATGGGTCCGGACTTCATTCCGTGGTTCCGCGAGGGCAAGTTCCAAACCGCGAACCAACCGGATGTCCGTCGCCGCATGCCCGAAGCTCCGGCTCCGCTGCTGCAAAGCAACATCACCGCGAAGAAGGACACGGTGGACCTCCGCAAGAAGGAAGCCGACAAGCTGGCCACCTACGGCTGGGCGAACAAGGAGAAGACCGCCGCTAAAATTCCGGTGGAGGAAGCCATGAATATGGTCGCCTCCCAAGGCAAGTTGCCGCGCTGGGCTCCCACCACGCCGGCCCCGACCACCACGGCTGAGAACCGCCCCGCGAACACCCGCTAAGTGAACGTCATGCGCAACTTCGTCACCGCCATCCTGCTCCTGGTCACCGCGCTCAGCGCGGCCCAGTTCTATGGATACAGGGACCAACCGGTTCCGGGGCAATCCCGTGTGCCGGCCGAGGCGGCGGGCGAAATGCGTATTGAGCAAAAGCTGGGTGCCATGGTGCCGAAGGACGTCCGCCTCGTCAACGAGGAAGGCCGCACGGTGCGACTGGAAGAACTCCTCGGTAAGAAGCCGACGATTCTCACCTTCGTTTTCTACGATTGCACCAGCGTCTGCTTGGACATCCTCTTCAACCTCACGAAGGAGCTTAAGGGCCTCAAGACGCAAGAGATCGGACGCGAGTACCGCGTGATCACGGTCAGCATCAAGCCCACCGAGACCCCGGCGCACGCCCGGTCGGCCAAGATCCGTACGCTCGAGGGCTACCCGGCCAACCGACGCACGGCGATGACCGAGGAAGGCTGGCACTTCTTGGTCGGTGATGAAAAGGAAGTCCGCCGCCTGGCCGATTCCGTGGGGTTCAAGTACACCTACGATGCCAAGAGCGACAATGTGGTGCACCCGGCAGGGATCATTGTTCTCAGTCCGGCGGGCACCGTCTCCCGCTACTTCGTGACCACCGAGTACAGCGCCTTTATGATCCGGGAGGCCCTGGCCACCGCGAACGAAGGCCGGGTGGGCCCGCGCGACGAGCGCCCCTTCTATCTCGCCTGCATTGACATTGACCCGCTGACTGGAGCGCGGTCCCTCAACATCATGAACACGCTCAAGGTGTTTGGACTTCTGACAGTCCTCTCCCTGGCGCTGTTCATCACGACTTCACTGATAAAGGAGCGCCGTGCCCTCAAGCGCGGAACCGAGTAAGCAACGATGAACTTCCCCTTCATGCCACAGCAAGCCAGCGAGTTTGCCCCGAGATACGACTTCCTCTTTTGGGTGATCACTGGCCTTACCGTGATCTTCACGATCATGGTGGCGGTCCTCATTCTCGCTCTCGCGAGCAAGTACAAGCGGGGCTCGGGAGCTGACCGCAGCAACCCCTCCAGCCACAACACCAAGCTCGAGGTCCTTCTGATGGGCGTCCCCACTGTTTTGGGGATGGTGATCTTCGTCTGGTCGGCCGTTTTGTTCATCGAGGCCCGCACCATGCCGAAGGAAGCCCAAGAAATCTTTGTCATCGGTAAGCGCTGGATGTGGCATGCCCAGCACATGAATGGCGTTCGCGAAAACAACGAGATCACCGTGCCCCTGGGGACGCCGGTGAAGCTCACCATGATCAGCCAAGACGTGGTCCATGCCATGTATCTGCCCGATTTCCGCGCGCAATATCACGTGGTGCCGGGTCGCTACACGCAGCTTCACTTTACGGCCACCAAGCCGGGCACGTACAAGATGTTCTGCGCCATTCACTGCGGCACGCAGCACTCCGAAATGGTCGGCTATGTTCACGTCTTGCCGCAAGCTGAGTTCGACGCCTGGATGGCCAACGGCGGCAACCGCTACGCCAAGACGAACCTGACGATGGCCGAAGCGGGCAAGCAAATTTGGGATGACAAGGGCTGCGGCAACTGCCACCAGACCCTGGACAACGAGCGCGCGCCGAGCGTGGTGGGCATCTACGGCTCCACCCGCAAGCTGGCCGATGGCACGACGGCCGTGGCCAACGAGGACTACCTCCGCGAGAGCATTCTCCGCCCCTGGAACCGGCTGACCGAAGGCTATGAGCGCACGATGCAAGCCTACGATGGCGTGCTGAGCGAGGAGCAGGTTCTGAACCTGGTCGCCTACATGAAGAGCCTGGGCCAAGGCGGCACCAGCCCCGTTAAGGGCGAATACCAACAACCGGTGAAGACCGGTCGAGATTTTCCGGTGGGACGCAAGGACCCGGTGGACATCGCCAATGAGCGCGGTTCCGCTGGTGCCTCGCAGGCCCACGATCTGAGGAACAACCCATGAGCAGCACTGTGATTGAACAAGCGGTGGAAAGAGAAGAGCCCGCCGCACCCAAGAAGAACTATCTGAACGCAGACCATACGATCAAATCGTGGTTGCTTACGGGCGACCACAAGCGGATCGCGGTGCTGTATCTCATCAGCGTCACGTTCTTCTTCTTCATGGGCGGGTTGGCGGCTGCGTTCATCCGCGCCGAACTGACCTCGCCGATGGGGACGCTGCTGAACAGCGAAACCTACAACAAGATGTTCAGCGCCCACGGGATCATCATGATCTTCTTCTTCCTGGTCGCGGCCATCCCGGCGGTGCTAGGCAACTTCCTGATCCCCTTGATGATCGGGGCGCGCGACTTGGCGTTCCCCAGGTTGAACCTCGCATCTTGGTACGTCTTCATGATGGGCGGGATGCTCTTCATTGTGGCTCTCATCATGGGCGGCGTCGATGCAGGCTGGACGTTCTATACGCCTCTCAGTTCTCTTTATTCTCAGACTCAAATCACGCTCGCGCTGGTCGGAATTTTCCTCGCTGGCTTTAGCTCGATCATGACGGGGGTCAACTTCATTGCCACCATCCATAAGATGCGTGCACCAGGAATGACTTGGTTCCGATTGCCGCTCTACGTGTGGTCGCACTACGCCACCAGTATCATCATGGTTTTGGGGACGCCAGTCGTCGCCATCACGCTGCTTCTCGTGGCCCTGGAACGTGGTCTCCGCATCGGGATCTTTAGTCCGGAACTTGGGGGCGACCCGGTGCTGTTCCAGCACATGTTCTGGTTCTATAGCCACCCAGCGGTCTACATCATGCTGCTGCCGGGCATGGGCGTGGTCAGTGAGATCATGGCGTGCTTCAGCCGCCGCCCGGTCTTCGGCTATAAGTTCGTGGCGTTTAGCTCCATGGCCATTGCCGGTCTCGGCTTCTTGGTCTGGGGCCACCACATGTACGTCAGCTCCCAGAGCGTGTACCAAGGCATCATCTTCTCCCTCATCTCGTTCTTGGTTGCGGTGCCGTCCGCCATTAAAGTGTTTAACTGGAGCTTGACGATGTGGAAGGGCTCGGTGGTCTTCTCGACACCGATGATCTACGCCCTGGGCTTCCTTGGTCTGTTTACGATTGGGGGTCTCACCGGTCTCTACCTCTCGGCCATCGGCACCGACATCCACCTCACGGGTACGTACTTCATCGTCGCGCACTTCCACTACGTCATGGTGGGCGGGACGGTTATGGCGTTCTTGGGTGGCCTCCACTTCTGGTGGCCCAAGATGTTTGGCCGCATGTACTCCGAATTCTGGGGTCGCATCAGCGCCATCGTGGTGTTCGTTGGGTTTAACTTCACGTTCTTCCCGCAGTTCATCCTTGGCTACCTGGGTATGCCGCGACGCTACCACTACTACTACATCGCGCCCGAGTGGCAGGTGTACAACGTGCTCTCCACGGCGGGTTCCACTGTGCTGGGGATTGGTTTCTTGATGCCGGTGTTCTATCTGCTCAAGTCGCTGAAGAGTGGCCCGATCGCCGGTCCGAATCCGTGGGGCGCTACCGGCCTCGAGTGGGAAGCGGCCTCCTCGCCGCCGATCACGCTCAACTTTGAAGGGACGCCGAAGGTGGTGGGCCCGGTCTACAACTACGACGCGATCGAAGATTCCGAAAGCTACCGCCGCGAAATGAAGGAAAAGGTGACGAAGTAACATGGCTGCACACGCACACGACGGGCACCTGAGGTCTCCGGATATGCCGGAGGTCTATCCTCAGTTCGAGGACATTGATCAACAGCAGGAAACCTACATCGTAGGGATGTGGGCGTTCCTGGTCAACGAAATCATGTTCTTCGGGCCGTTGTTCTTCATCTACGGGCTGTACGCCTGGAAGCACAACGCGGTCTTCTACGTGACCTCGCACCACCTCGATTACAAGATCGGGGCGCTCAACACCACGATCCTGCTCATCAGTAGCTGGATGGTGGCCATGGCCGTGCACTACCATCAAAAGAACCAACTGAAGAAGGTGTGCAACATGCTGTGGGGGGCGGCCGTCTGCGGGACACTGTTCCTCGCCATCAAGCTCATCTTTGAGTGGGCGCCTAAGTTCAGCCACGGGCTTTTCCCGAACCCCGGCTTCCAGTCGCGTTACCTCGCCTATTACGGCGCGGATACCAACGTGGACGTGGCCCGGCTGTTCTTTAGCATGTACTTCGCCATCACGGGGCTGCACGCGTTGCACGTCCTGATTGGCGTTCTCATCTTCGTTTGGCTCATCCGGCTCATCAAGAAGCGCCCGGATGTCATCACCGACTACGTCCCGACCGAAATGGTGGGGCTGTATTGGCACTTTGTGGACTTGGTGTGGATCTTCCTCTTCCCCTTGTTCTATCTGATGCCCAAGTAAAGGAGGCTCTTGAATCATGTCTGAACACACTTCCACCACCAACGGGCACGGCGACCACGGGCACGGGGATCACGGCCACAGCGGGCACCACGTCATCCCGCAGGCCAAGCTCCTGCAAACGTTCTTTGTTCTCATGGGCCTCATGATCGCCACCGTTGTGGCGGCACGCTTGCCCTACGAAGGCGGCGTGAAGGGCATACCGTCGGCCGTCGCGTGGCTGGTTTTGCTCGGTATCGCTTTCTGGAAGGCCGGCCTCGTCGTCCAGATCTTCATGGGCGTCAAGTACAGCACCAAGCTCACCAAGCTCTATGCCTACGGTGGGTTCTTCTGGGTCACCCTTTTGGGCGTGACGCTGTTTGACTACGCCACCCGACAGCTGGAACCGGTGCAGGGCTGGGAGCCCGTCGCCGAGTCCGCCCTCCCGCGCTGATCTAGCGCGGCGAGAGCTGCTCAATCGCCCAGGCTTCCATCGCCTGGGCGATTTCTTTTTCATCCCCCTCGGGGATCGTGATCGGTTCGCTCCATTGCACCGTCACCGGGCCTTTCCCCTTTTGGAACTTCTCAATCCCTGGGGGCACCACGTACTGGGTGCCGTCTACTCGGGCCGCCACCACCCGCGCCCCGGTTTTGCGGGCGAGCATAAACCACCCCGGCTGCAGGGGCATCAGTTGACCATCTTCGCTAAGATTGCCTTCCGGGAAGAGGCAGACGCACTCCCCGGCCTTCAATAGCATCAGGGCGTGGGCAAGGGCGCGGCGGTCGCTGGCTCCGCGCCGCACCGGGAAGGCTCGCCACCACACCACGAACTTGGAGATGCGGTCACCGCGTTCAAAGAGCTCGATCCCTGCCATAAAGTGAATGAGCCGGGGGCTCGCGAGTTGCACGGCCGGCGGATCGAGATAGCTTAGGTGGTTGGCAATGATGAGGAGCGCCCCTTCACGCGGCACTCGCTTCCTATCACTCACGCGTAGCGGCCCCAGGAACAACAGAAATGCCTTCAGCGCCGCCCGGATGAAAGGGAACGTCAACCGTACGCTGAGAGGATGGCGGAGCTTCTCCGGACTCATGCAACCTCCGCTGCCGGTTTCCCGGACTCCAATCGTCGCGCCCGGAGCAAAGTCAGCACCGTCGGCAATACCAAGACCCCGGCCGATGTGAGGGCCGCCCGCACCCCGGCCACGGCCGCAATCGTCGCCGAGATCGGGCCGCCAAGAATCTCCCCGAACCCGTGCGCCTGGCTTTGGAACGAAAGAATCGTCGCCCGGACCTCGCTGGTGGCGTGCTGGTTGGTCCAGCTCTGAATCAACGGCGTATCCACCCGGCGCAGCACCCGCCCCATCATCAATCCGATCACACCGATGGCAAAGTTCGGCGCCAAGGCAAAGAGCAGCACCGAGGCCATCACTCCCACGTGCATCCAGGTCAGCACCCGCACCGTCAGTTGGGTGTCTTGCACCACCCGCGCCCGGCGAATGTAGACCGTCGCCACTGCCGCCACCAAAGTGGGGATGCTGGCCAAAATCGCCATCCACACCACCGGGGGCAATGCCACGGGGAAGCCAAGATTGTCATTGAGGTGGTTGGCAAAGAGCCGGTCAAAACCTTCACTAGCGATGCCGGTGAAGAACACCATCAGCATAATGGCCCCCAGCGCCGCCGAGCCCCGCGCAATGCGAAAGCCGTTCCGCCCGGTCTCCACAAACTGCTTCCACGAGGCGCGTTCCCTCTCCGAAGCCCGGTGAAAGCCGCGCTCGGGCAACAGCAACATTGCCGCCCCGGCCAGCACCAAGAAGATCACCCCCGAGGCGATGATGGGCGTTTGCAACCCCTGCAGGCCAAAGCCGGCACTCATCCAGATGCCCACAAACATCCCCAGCAGCCGCGCCGTGTTGCCTTGGGCAAACACGTCTCCGGCATGCCGCTCCGGGGTGGGGCTGTGGGGGATTTCATCGGCAATCCAGGCCTCCCGCGCCCCGCTGATAAAGGTTTCGCCCAGCCCCCACAGCACCGAGCAAGCCACCACCACCCCAAACACCGGGAAGAGCCCCTGGATCAGGAACCCCAGCCCCAGGATGAGGAGCCCAATGACAAAGGAAAGCCGCCGCGAAGCGGTGTCGGCCACCATGCCCGTCGGCACCTCGCACAGCGTGATGGTGATCTCACTCACCGTCCCCATCAGCACCAGGTGGGCCGGTTGCAACCCCGCCACGTTCTCCTGGAACAGCAAGTACTGCGTCCAGGCCGTGGAGTGCGCCATGCCCATCAGGGCGCAGAGGCCCACGTAGGCGGGAACGGCAGGCAGCTTCGTCAACCCTTAGCCGCCGCGAACCCCGAAGATGTCACCCGCCGGGCGACCTTGATCGAAACGCCAATCCGTGCGGAAGTCCTTCTCGATCTTCGTCCCGCTCAGCAAGGCCCGCACCATTGCCCACGGCATGTTGTTGAGCCGCATGATGGCGTCGTGGAAGTCTCGCTCGCCCATCCGGCCGGTGTCCACGAGTTCACGGCGGATGTCTTGCATCTGCAGGGCCCCGATCATGTACGCCACCTGGTAGAGCGGCGGATAATCCCCATTGAAGGAGCGGCGCACTTCGCCTTCGGCCGTGGAGGGTTCGTGGCCGGCCACATCAATCAACATCCGCACGCACTCGTCTTCGGTCATCTGCCCGAGGTGGTACTTGAGCGAGAAGATGATCCGCACGGCGCGGTGGCGTCGCCAAAACAGGAAGCCTACGCGGTCTTCGGGAGTCGCCGCAAAACCGCGCTTGTAGAACAAGAACTCCCAGTACAGCGCCCAGCCTTCGATCCAGAACGGGGTCTCCGTCACGCCATTTCGGTGGGTGGCGTAGCGTGCGTTCATGAACTGCTGCAGGTGGTGGCCCGGAATGAGTTCGTGGTGCACGGTCGCGCGGGCGAAGTGAATGTTGTTCGCGCGCAGGCTCATCTCCTTCTGCGCGTGGGTCATGGCATTGGTGGGGAAGCTGACCATGATCGTCTCGCCTCCCAGGAAGAAGGGGGAGACCAATTGTCGCTCCGGCGGCATCATGTTCAGCCGCCAGGTTTCCTTGGCCAGTTCGGGGATAGAGACGAGGTTGTGCTTCTCCAGGTACTCCACCGCCTCGTTCGCCAGGTCCAGCACCATCTGGGGTTGCTCACCTGGGGCCACGTGGCGTTGCTTCACCATTTCCATGGCCTCTTGCCACGTCTTCACGCCCATTTCTTGGGCGGCTCGGGCGAGTTCCGCATCGCACCAGGCCAGTTCTCGTTCACCAATGGCGATCAATTCTTGGGGCGTGTAAGGGATGTACTCGCGGGCAAGGTCACGCTTCAGCGCGTCTTCGCCCACCGGGTCACCGACAATGGCCGTGCCATCGGCATTCCGGAAAGCCGGCCACTTCGCCTCCATCAGCTCGCGGTGGCGGTTCAGGGTGGCGACCACATCCCGGTTGGGGCGCTCGGTCCACCAGGTGAAGAGCGGGTCGTAGCCCGCAAAGTGGTCGTACCAGTCATCCAGTGCCCGGACCCCGTCCTGCAAGGCTAGGTAGGCGCGGCGGGCCACCGGCTCGGGCACATCGGGCAGGCTGCGGCTGGCTTCAGTGACAGCCTTATTGAGAGCGGTCAGACGATCCGCCGAACTAGCCCCGTCGGCCGTGCGCTTGCTAATGCGCTCCTCATGGAAGGCGCAAAGTTCATCCCAGTAGGGGAGCAGGGCACGGGCTTCGGCAAA
>CAZDWU010000038.1:0-4001 GCA_964509165.1 uncultured Chthonomonas sp.
CAAACCCGGTGATGAAAGCGCGGTCAATGAATGCCTTGAGCGGTACCGGCGCCGCCCCCCACCACAGGGGATACACAAACACCAGGTGATCGGCCGCGCGGATGAGGTTCTGCGCCGCCACCAGGTCGGGTTCCAACTCGGGGACGGTGCGCGGGTCCGCGAGAGGGTTCATCGCGAAGGTTGCGGGCTGAATGACTACTGCCTCGGCACCTGCCTTCCTGGCGCCTTCGGCGTAGGCCTTGGCGAGCGCTTGGTTCAATGAGGCGGGAGCAGGGTGCCCCAGGATGACGAGAATGCGGCGGGTGCCGGAGCCGGTGGACTTAAAAGTATTCATCGCATACATTATAGTCACGAAAGTATGCAATGATTACAAGTGATGAAGAAAAATGGGGGTAATTACCGGCACGGCAACCTCCCCGAGGCCCTGGTGCAAGACGCCATTGTGCTGCTGAGGACCCAATCTCCCGCCGAGCTCAGTGTGCGCGAACTGGCCGAACGGGCCGGCGTCAGCCCCCGCGCCCCCTATGTGCACTTTGCCACCAAGCAGGACTTGCTGACGGCGGTGGCCACTCGCGGATTCCAGGAACTCGCCGAAGCCGGAGCACAGGCCAAGGGCGATCTCTACCGCCTGGGAGAGATTTACGTGGAAAGGGCGCTAGCTCACCCGAATCTCTACCGTTTGATGTTTGGCGGCTACATTGAGCCTTGCGCAGAGGTGGCGGATGCCTCGTATCACCAGGTTTCCGAGGCAATCCGGCAGCGTCGGCCGGACTGTGGCGAGGAACAAGTGGGGGCGGCCAGCTTGGCGGTGTGGGCCTTTGTCCACGGCCTGGCGGATTTGCGACTGAATCAGATGATCTCGAATGAGGTCTGGGAATCCGTTTCCCTGCGCGCCTTGGCGACCCTTTTAAGTGCTGTACTTGATCCTGAGGCTTGAAGTCGAAGGGGGATCACCCGTTCCCCGGTCTCATCGGGTGCCTTGGGTTACACTCCCCAACCATGATCCCCTTCGAACTCAGCGCGGGCCAGTGGGCGCTGTTCCTGGTGGCGGGGGTCATCTCGGGGGGCGTCAACGCGGTGGCGGGCGGGGGCTCGCTGGTCTCGTTCCCCATCCTGGTGGCGGCGGGGGTGCCCAGCGTGGTGGCCAGCGCCACCAACACCGCCGCGCAGTGGCCGGGCGGCATCGCGGGGGCCTGGGGGCTGAGAGAACGCCTCCCTTCGGCCAAAGACAACCTGCGCCTCCTCTTCCTCCCCACGCTCTTCGGCGCGCTGCTGGGCGCCTGGGCGCTCACCCTCACCGACGCCAAGTTGTTCGACCAACTGGTGCCGGGGCTCATCCTGGTGGCCACGGTCATCCTGGCCCTGAAGCCGCAGCTCTCGGCCTGGTGCCGCAACCTCCCCCGGGCGGCCCTGTGGGCGGTGCTGGTGCAGTTCTTGGTGGCCGTCTACGGCGGCTACTTTGGCGCGGGGATGGGCATCCTGATGCTGGCGGTGCTCGGCCTCATCCACCCCGGCGACCTGCACGACGCCAACGCGCTCAAGAACGTGCTGGGCTTGCTCATCAATTTTTCGGCGGCGGTGCTGCTGGTGGTGCAGGGGCTGGTGCGGTGGGAACCCGCCCTCGCCCTGGCCATCGGGAGTGTGCTGGGCGGCTACGGCGCGGCCCGGGGCAGCCTGCGCATCAACCCCGAAACCCTGCGCTGGGTGATTGTGGGCTACGGCGTGCTGATGGGCGGCTGGTTCGCCTATCAGGCGCTCTGGGCGCCCCGCTAGGCTCAGAGGTCGGGCGAAATCCGGCGGGGATCCCACAGGAATTCGCGCCCCTTGAACTCCGGGTGGGCGGTGCGCACACTGCCATCCCCGAAGGCCATCACCACCTCGCCGGGGGGCTGGGCCAGGTCCGGCAGGCCACCCGCCCGGGGCGCGGACTTCTTAGCGCAGCTAAAGAACAGCACCACGACCTCCGGCTTGCGCACCGTGATGGCGCTGACATCGCTGAGCGCGGCGTTGTAGCAGATGCCTTCCACCGTGTCCAGTCGGGTCTTGGCGAAGGGCTGGAGCTGGGTTTGCCACGCCGAGGCCGAGGGGTAACGGTCTTGGCTCCGCAGGCGATACTCCTGCACCGCCGCATGCAGCTCGGCGTAGATCGGGTTCGGCCCGGCCGCTTCGGCCGCCGGGGCCGAGGGTTGGCACCCCGCCAGGACCGCCGCCCCTAAGAGGAGGGCTGCGCGGCCTGCTGGCGTAAGGCTACGAACCACTCGTCCACCCAAATGGCGCGGGTGGCCATGGCCACACAGACTTCGGTGAGGGCCTGCGGCGTATAGAGCAGGTTGGGGACGAACAGCCGGAAGGCCAACTTCTCATCGTGCATGCACCAGCTGCCCAGAGTGTGGCACCGCTTGTATTCGTTCGCTTCGTAATGGTTGAGATTCAGCGCCAGTTTGCCGATGCCCGCCCGGGGCAAAGGCATAGGGATAACTAAGGTGGCGTGCAGCCCTGCCCCCAGCCGCGGGTGGACTTCTTCGATGCTGACCAAGAAGTCAATCGGCTGGCCGCCGCAGTGCCAGGGGAACGTGGCGTGGATGCGGCTTTGGTGGTCCGATTCGAACGTGATGGCCTCGCGCTCCATCACCCACTCGGCTTGCTGCCATTCGGGCTGGCCGCGCCACCGGTTGGGGGCGGCTCCGCTGGCCGTGAACTGCTCGAACGTGTGCGAAAGCGACTCATCCACCCCGGAGCGCGGCCCCTGCGTGGGGTGCGCGCTATAGGCGATGCTGGTGCGCAGGTGTTCGGCCAGGCGCGTGCTCAGCACCATCGCTTCGTTCACTTGCAGGCACACGGCGGCCGCCATCGCGCCTTTGGTGAATTCGGCGTTGTCCTCGGTGGCGTAAACGCCGCATTCCAAAGCAAAAACGTCGGACTGCGGGTTATAAACCGCGCCCGACATGGTGCCGTGGTCGAGGATCTCTTCCAGGGCGAGGATGACCTCGGGCACGCGCCCCCGCCCGCGGATGAACTCCGTGGTGGCGGTGACGCGGTAAGTCACCTGCGATTGCCGGAAGAGACCGGGGTCGGTGCGCACGGTCGTGGCGAGGTCGCCGGACCAGTAGGTGAACCCGTCCGGATGATCCAGGACGTAGCGTTCGTCCACCTGGAACGTGTCGTAAATCTTCGAGACGAACTCCTCACCGAGGGATCGCTTTTGCCGCCATGACATGATTTGTTCCTGGTCTCACGCCTCAGTATAGAGGAAAGCGCGCAAAATTCCAAATAATGAACGTCATGAGCGTGGGTTTGGCTTTGGTTTTAGGTGCGGCTTCGGCGGGAGTGCCGGCTACGGCGCCCACGGTGGTGAATGTCTCGCGGGTGAGTTCTCCCCGTTCGGCGGTGGTGGTTTCGGCCAAGTTGGCGGACGTGCGCGTGGGCGTGGCGTGGGGCGGTGGCCGGGCCGGGGGCGTTTCCTCGCTGGCGGCGATGGCCCGTGCGACGGGCGCGCAGGCCGTGATCAATGGTGGCTACTTTGATGCCTACAGCCGCGACGGCGTGGCGGACCCCTATCACACCCTGGTGGTGAACGGCTGGCCGCAAAGCCTGGGCAGCGTGGGCTCGGTGCTGGCCATCGCCCCGGATGGCACCGCGCAGGTGGAACGTGGCAACCCCAAGATCACCGGCACGGTGGGCGGGCGTTCGTTTTATCTCTACCGGGTGAACCACACCCCCGGGGCCAGCGTGGCCGCGCTGTATACGCGGGCGTGGGGCGCGCGCACGGGCCTCGCGGGCCGCTACGTGCGGATTGATGCCAATCGCCGGGTGATTGACAAGGGCGAAGGCGACGTGGCGATCCCGGACGGGGGCGGCGTGTTGCTGTTCCGGGGCTCGGATGGGAGCCAGGCGGACCGATTCCGCCCGGGGGACCAGGTGCAGTGGTCGCTCAAGATGCCGAACATGCGCCGGCCCGAAGTGTGGACGGAGAATTCGGTGTGGATCGGCTGTGGCCCCAC
>CAZDWU010000038.1:4101-8344 GCA_964509165.1 uncultured Chthonomonas sp.
CGCGGCGAGGGTCGGCAGGTGAGCCACGGCATCACGATGGTGCCGCGCTAGGTTCAATTTTCGGTCTCGACGAAAAAAGATGTAGAAAAGTTTCTAGGCCCCTTGCATTGGGGGTGGAACTTCGTCTACTATTCATTCGTCTACTAAAACAGGAGACCGACATGCAAGACATCTTCCTCCGAGAACGAATCCACCGCCTCCGCCACCGCGTGGTGGCCAAGGAAGCCGACCGGCTGGCCCGGCGCGCCGAACTCAACGGTGGATCTATGCACGTGGACCTGACGGGGCTTTCGAGCACGATGGTCACGGAGATTCAGACCGAACTGCGCGCCCGAGGCTGGCGCTTTGCCGCCAAGCGGGGCGGACGGTTCCGCATGGTGTGGATGCCCGCCCTGCCGCAAGTCGAAGCCGCTTAGCTCTACTTTTGGGCGAGCACGTTCGCCATCTCAATGGCGGCACTGGCGGCCTCACGGCCCTTGTTGCCCATCTTCATTCCGGCGCGGTCGATTGCCTGGTCCGCCGTGTCCGGAGTGAGGATGCCCCAAGCGATGGGGACCCCGGTTTGAACCTGCAAGTCCATCAGCGCGTGGCTCACATCCCCGGCCAAGAGTTGCGCGTGCGTGGTCTGCCCCTGCAGAATGCAGCCCAGGGCCACCAGGGCGTCCACTTCCTTACGGCGAATGAGCTCCGCCGCCACCACCGGGATCTCCCAGGTGCCGGGCACCGCGTAGACCAAGGGATCCTTCACACCCTGGCTGGCGAGGGTATCCAGCGCTCCCTCCAGCATGGGGGTGGTGACAAACTCGTTCCAGCGGCTCACGATCACGGCCACCCGCAGGTGGCTCCCGTCCGTTCCGCCTCGCATCAATCGCATTGGCTCTAGTTTAGCGTCACAATGGAGGCATGGCCGAGCCATTGTCAGACCTGACCGCCAAGTGCATCAAGTGTGGCTTTTGCTTGGAGTCCTGCCCCACCTTTGTCTTGACCGGCGACGAGTCCCGCTCGCCTCGGGGGCGCATTAACCTCGCCCGCGCCGCCGACGAAGGCCAGATCGAGTGGACGGAGACGGCCGACGCCTTGGACACCTGCCTGGGGTGCCGGGCCTGCGAAACCGCCTGCCCCAGCGGGGTGCACTACGGGATGATCCTGGAATTGGCCCGCCACGAGCTGCGCAAAGAACGCCCGCGTCGGGCCGAAGCCGCCCTCATCAACACCATCACCAATCCCACCATCTTCCGGGCGCAAACCCTACTGGGGGGCTTGCTTCCCGGGGGGCGCGTGCCGGCGTTCCTCAACCAAGCCATCACCACGGAGGAGGCAGAGGCGAGAGTCCCCCAGCGCGAAGCCCCTGGCCAATGGCCGCCGTTGCGACCCCACGAGCTACCCCCCATCAAAGGGCAAGTCGCCCTCCTCGAAGGGTGCGTGATGGACGTTCTGTACCCCAGCACTCACGAGGCCACCCGCCGCCTCCTCCGCCGCGTGGGATACGCCACCATCCCGGCCCTCAAGCATCAATGCTGCGGAGCCCTGCACGCCCACGCCGGCGACCTCAAGGCTGCCCACCAAAGACTTGATGCCCTGGCCGAAGCCCTGCCGCAAAACACCCCGCTGATTGTCAATGCCGCCGGGTGTGGGAGCCATCTCAAGGAGTCCAGCCTCGGGCCGATCGTCCATGAGGCCACCGAATTCCTCCTCCTACACGGCCTCGCCGATGTCCTCAAAGATGCCCCCGGCTTTGCCCAGCCCGTGCGCGTGGCCTACCACGATGCCTGCCACCTCGCCCACGGCCAGGGCATCCGCAGCGCCCCGCGCGAGCTCATTCGCGCCATCCCCGGCGTCACGCTCTTGGATATCGAAGAGAGCGAAATGTGCTGCGGCAGCGCCGGCACTTACAACGTCACCCAGCCCAAGATGGCCCGGCAACTGCTGGAGCGCAAGCTCGACCACGTCGAGCGCACGACCCCCGACATCCTCGTGAGCGGCAACCCCGGCTGTCACGCCTGGATGGGCCAGGGTGCGGATGAACGCCACGCCCGCTACCGCGTGATGATGACCGTGGATTTGCTGGAGTCGGCCTTCTCCGGAATGCGCGGCTAGGTCCCTCGCAAAATTCTTGGGTCTCACCCTGAAGAAACCCGAAGTGCATACCGATTGACTGAATGGAGGTCAAATCACTTCGAGACAAAAACCTGAAGTGAATTGTAAGAAATGGCAATCGGAAATGTGGAATGTCACCTGGCGCGAGCGCAGTTGAAGCGCTTGGGTCAAGGGGAGCAACTCCCGGCCGAGATTGATGCGGACCTGGAGCAGCACCTTCGGATTTGCGACGAGTGCCGCCTGGAAGCCGTGCGTCTACGTCAGGTCTTGATGGGCGATGCCGCCCCGGCCGAACCGAAAGCCAAGGTCAACCCCTCCGAGCTGCTTGTGCAAGTAGGCGAGGTTGTTCGCAATCTCATCTCCCGCCTGCCCCTGCCCGGGGCGAAGCGCCTCGCTCCCTCCAAGTCGAACGGCTGGATGAACGATCCGGGCACCCCGTTTGTGAAAGATTCTCGCGTGAACATGCGGGTCGCTTTCACGTCCATTGGTTTGGCGCTCACGCTCATCGCGATGAGCACCATTCTCCGTGACCCGACCGCGCTGCTCGGGGCCAAGGCTGGCAACAAAGCCACGGCCCAGAAGGAATCCAAGGAATCCGAGAAGGACGGCACCACCAGTGAGTCGGAGGAAGCGACCAAGGAGGACGCCGCCAAGGACGAGCACGCCGAAGACGAAAAGACGGACGAGCACGCCACGGATGAACATGCGGCGGATGCCCACGGGGAAGAAGAGCACGCCGAGGATGTCCCGACCGACGACGAGCACGCCGACAAGAAGGACGACGCCCATGGTGAAACCGACAGCCACGCGGCGGCCCCCAAAACGAATTCCAATTCCACCACCCACGCGCCCCGCCAGCAGGGCGGCTTGAGTCTCCCGGGTCAACCGACCATGGAAGACGCCCCGATCCTGAAGGCCCGCGATGGCCAAGTGGTGCAAGCTCAGCGCTCCACTCCGGCCCCGACCCGAACCCAAAGTTCGACCACGAATTCTCAACGGCGCTCCCGGCCATCTTCCTCCGCCACGCGTCGGCCTGCGCCGACTCGTCCCGCCCCGTCCCGCCCGGCTCCGCGCCCGGCCTCGACCCCTCGCCCGCAGAGCAATTCCGGTTCCCCGCAACACAAGGTGACCGTGTACTTGCCCAACGGCGAAAAGAAAAACTGAGATGGCACTCTCCTCGATTCTTTGCTCCATGTCACTGATGAGTGGCCTCGTCACCACCCCCGTCACGCCGGATGAAGCCGGCAAGGCGACGACGCAGGACACCCAAACGCAATCGCAGACTCAAGAAATTGAGGCGGCGGTGAAGACCTCCGAAGCCGGACAGATCACGATCACCAGTCGCGGCCACGATGTCCGCGAAGTCTTGTTCGATCTCTTTGAACAGGGCAGCAAGAGCTTTGTGCTGGAACCCGGCGCGAAGGTGGATCTCTACCTCGCTCTTTCCGGCGTGGAGTTTGAAGAAGCTCTGCAGATCATCTGCCGCGTGAGCCAATTGGAGTTCACGTTGGACAACGGCATCTACTTCATCAGCAAGCGCAGTGGCACGGGCGCCGGGAACCAAGGTGGCCCGGTCATTCCACCGCCGCCGATCCGCCTGACCGACAACGACCTTAAGCGCTTGGTCACCACCAAGATGGAGCGGGCCGATATCCGCGCCGTGTTTGCGGACTTCCAGCGCCAGAGCGGCATCATCATCGATGTGGACGCCAAGGTGCCGGCGTACAAGCTCGACGCCTTCCTGGTGGGTACCACGCTCAAGTTTGCGCTGGACACCGTGACCAAGGCCGCTGACCTCGAATACGTGCTCACGGATTCGCGCAGCATTCTCATCCGGCCCAAGGCCGCCGCAACGACGGGAGGCAACCGCCCGCCCGCCGCTGGCACCGGCCACTAAGCCCCTGACTTAATCGAGTATCAGCCTTCTCCAGCCTTGGAGCGCTACATCATCCGGGAACCTCTCTGCGAGGTCTCGGATGATCTGCTTTTCCAGGGGTCGCCAGGGCAGGGGCGGGTCCAGGGGCAGGGCAGCGGCCGCGCGCAGGTCGGTCATCGCCTCCGCTTCCATGCGTGTGAACTTGAGGTAGCTCCATGCGCGCAAGTAACGCAGCATCGGCAAGTCGCGGTGCCGGATGAGTTCGTCCAC
>CAZDWU010000038.1:8444-11616 GCA_964509165.1 uncultured Chthonomonas sp.
CACCACTGGCACGCGGTGGCGGCGGCCTCGTCGTTGCCCTCGGCCAGGGCGCGGCGGGCGGTTTCCAGGTCGGCCAGGGGCCGCAGGAGCGGGTTGGTCACGTCCGGGAGCGGGAGGTGCTGGGCGAGGGCGGCGTGCCACGCGGCTTCTTCGGTGCCCTCCGCAGGTTCAGCCAGGGCGGCGAGGGCTCCCGAGGGAAGGGGAGAAGACGGGGCGGGCACCCCCGGCCAAGCCAGGAGGCCGCTGTGATCCGCCGCATCCACCCGGGCGGCGACGGCCCGGCCAGGGAGTTGGTCGGCGGCAAAGAACAAGGGTGCTCCCGGGTTCCAGGCCACGGAGGCAGTGTGGGTTTGGCCATCCTCGGTGCCGAGCAACAGCCGGGCACCCTCGAGCGGCGTCGCAGCATGCAAGAAGATCCCCTCGGCACTCACCATGAGGGCTCCGGCTTCGGACACCACGGGGCAAGCCTCGCCCCCGCCCGCACTCTCGGCGCGAGAATCCGAGAACGGCACCAGCAGGCAACTCCAAGACTCCACCGCGCCCGGGGCTAGCCATGGTTGGGCGTCCCCTCGCCGGCGCAGCTCGGTCCCCGAGGCGTACAAGGTGCCGCTCAGCGGTACCGCGCCCAATCCGCCTCGCCCTGGGGCCAGCCAGGTCACGCGCTGGTCGCTCCACTGCGCACCGGCCACCGAGAAGCCGCTATCCAAACGGAGCGGCAGCAAGCTCAGGTTCTGCAGGCGGAACTCCACCCGTAGGGCCGCCGAGTCTGGCTCCAACGTCAGGCAGGCCGTCCATTGGGCGGGTACCCCCGCCAGAAGCTCGTGCAGATACACGGCCACGGCACCGTCTTCGCTCTCGTCGGCATGGATGCGGAAGTCCATGCGCCCGGTCATCAGTCGTCGTTCGTCCGGCCAGGTCTGCCACTGAATTCCGGTGCGGACGGTCGTGCCCCGGGGGCCGCCCGCCTCGGGCTGGAGCCGCTTGGGGGCCGTCAAAATGGCTTCCCCTGTTCGCAGGTCTTGCCAGCCGATGATCGCGCCGCCCAGATCGGGGCAAACCGTGATCCGCGTCCATTGGTTCTCCAGAACCACCGTGCGCAGGCTCACCATTTGGGCGGAGCCAGAGGCCGCCAAGGGCACATAGGGGTACGCCGAGTGCCCGGCGTCGGGCGGCAGGGTCTGGAAGGTCTCCGCTTCAACTTCCCACAGATCTTCGTAAATGTCCGCTCTCACGCCCGTAGTCCTACGTGTTCAGTGTGGCCCTTGGAACGAAAAGGCCCCAGGGATGAGTCACAATAAGAAGGCTTGGCCCTTGGCCACGCATGTTTATGGAACACCGTGCTGACGCGCGTGAGTTGGGCGAATCGAGAGGTTCGCGCATTGTCTGGGAGATCACCAAATGGGTTTTGATCCCCGGCCTCGTGGCAATGGTCGGTTACTTCTTTGTGGGGCCGCGCATCCCCACGGGCGTGCTGCCCAAGAACATTGTGCAGAGCGTGCCGGTGCTGGCCAGTGAGCCGACCCTTGCCGGGAGTGGCGAAGAACCCGTGGAGAGTTCCTCTTACGCCCTGGACCCCGAGAAGGCGAGCACGGCCCCTCAGCTTGAAATTGACGTGCAGCCCGCCACCGGGCGCCGCCGCTAAGAGCTACCCACTATCGCGGGGAAAAGCCGCTTGGCATTCGTCGTGGTGATCGAAGCCACTTCACCCACACTGCACCCCCATACCCGCGCCAAACCCTCGGCAATCAGCGGGATATAGGCGGGCTTGTTACGCTCACCCCGGTGCGGGTGTGGGGTCAGGTAGGGTGCGTCGGTTTCCAGCAGCACGCGGTCGCGCGGCAACATGGCCACCACGGCCCGGAGTTCGTCGGCTTTCTTGTAAGTCACGGGGCCGTCTACTCCGAACCACGCCCCTAACCGGATCGCCCGCTCGGCGTCCTCGGCATTGCCCGCCCAACAGTGGAACAGCAGCGGCACGCTCACGGGGTTCGCCTCCAGCCAGTCCAAGAGCTCCGGGTACGCCTCACGGCAGTGAATGACAATCGGCTTCTCCACGCGCTGGGCCAGGTCCACGTGGCGCTCCCACACCTCCCACTGCTGGGCGGCGGGGGCGTAGTCCCAATGGTTGTCGCGCCCGGTTTCGCCAATGCCCACCACGCGGGGGTGAGTGGCCCAGGCTTCGATGCGCGCCCAGCCCGCGGCGGTCCATTCGTGGGCATGGTTGGGGTGCCAGCCGACCACCGCCCATACGCCCGGGTAGCGCTCGGCCAGTTGCACAGCTCGCTCGCTGAGGCCTTCGTCAATGCCGATGACGATGCAACGGTCCACCCCGTGCCCTTGGGCCTCATGGAGCGTCCGATTGGGATCGGGGAAGGCCTCTCGGTCATTGATATGGCAGTGAGTGTCCACGAACCGCACGCCAGACGGTATACCGATTGCGCGCGGAGTGCAACCCGCCGCCGTAGGACACTAAGGAGCACAACTTCTCACGCATGGCTCGATTTGACAAGCGACTTCCTTATCTGAACGCGTTCTTGACGTATGCGCAGAACGACCCCGCCAAGGCGCGTCAGGATGTTGCGATTGGAGGTGGCATTGTGAGTGTCCTCGCCCTCGCTCCCATGGTTGGGATTACGGCCGGGGTCGCCCTCAGCAACCCGGGGCCGGGGATCATCGCGGGCTTTCTCACCCTCATTGCCGGTGGCTGGGCCGTCAACGTTCTACGCAAACGGCAAGGCAAGCCCCGCAATGAGGCGGAGCGGGCCAAGATTCAAGCCCACCATTCTTCGAAGCCGTTCCAGGCTCTGCGCGGGCGAAATCGCTTACACCGCGAAGTGGATGCCTCGGTTTTGCAACTCCTGGAAGCCAGTGCCTACCACTGGAGCCGAGTGCAGTCCGCGCTCAACGGCCCCATCTGGAACGCGCCCGACATTGGGGCGCACTGGGCGGGCGTGCGGCAACAGGCGCAGCTCGCGGCGGACACCGCGATGAGCGAACTGATGACGATGGCGGCTTCTGCCATTGGTTTGCCGCAGCGCGACCGCGATGTGGAGGCCAAGGGCGTGATGAAGGACTTCTTTGACCTCGAGATCACGGAGGCGCTCAACAATCTCAAGACCTTGGCGGCCTCGGACTGGACCGAGTACGCGCACAAGTCGGCCCACAGCGAGCA
>CAZDWU010000038.1:11716-19853 GCA_964509165.1 uncultured Chthonomonas sp.
GAGGTTATCGCCGCCGGGTTGGCCATCGGGCCGCTCCGTCACCACGCCGGTGGTGACCAGCCAGGTGTCGCACCCCGCCGCATGCCCGCAAAGGATGTCCGTCTCGTAGCGGTCGCCTACCATCAGTGTGCTTGCGGGCTCCACCCCGGCCTCTTTCATCGCGGCCAAGAGCATGGCGGGGGCGGGCTTGCCCAACACTTCGGGTTCTCGTCCGGCGGCGGTTTGGATGGCCGCCACCACGGCCCCCGCCCCGGGCTGGAGTCGCCCCCCGGCCATCGGATAGGTGGCATCGGTGTTGGTGGCGATGAAGGGAGCGCCGGCGCGGATGAGATCGGCCGCCTCCGCGATCATCTCGTACGTGAGGGTTCGGCAAATGCCCACCACCACGGCTTCGGGTTGGCTGCCTTCCAGGCTTAGGCCCGCTTCGGCAAAGGTTTGGTGCAAGGCCGGCTCACCTACCACAAGCACCTGCCGGTAACCCCGATCACGGCAAAGCTGAGCCGCAAACGGACCGGTGCCATACACCCACGCCGGCTCACAAGGGATGCCCATTTTCTCAAGCTTAAGAGTCACACCGGCTGGAGTGGCCGCGGAATTGTTGGTGAGATAAACCACCCTCGCCCCGCGATCCCGCAGGGCACGCACCGTCTCGGCCGCTCCGTCTATCGCCTCGTCGCCCCGATAGATGGTGCCGTCGAGGTCGAACGCGTAAAGGCCGTACACGGGCTTATTGGTCGCGGCCGGAAACGAACTCCGTCACGCAAGACAGAAGCTCGCGCTGGGGCGTCGCGGGCAAGGCCGCCAGGGCCGCCATCGCCTTCTGTTCGTGCTCGGTGGCCACGGCGCGGGCTTCGGCGAGAGCGCCGCGCTCGTGCATCAGTTGGATCAATGCGGTGACTTCCTCGGTCGAAGGGTCTTCGCCAAACTGCCGCCCAAAGCGATCGTTCTCCGCCTCGCTCAGGTGGGGGCGCAGGCGCATCAGGGGCAGCGTCATGCAGCCCTCTCGGTAGTCAGTGCCCAGCGGCTTGCCAGTCTTCTGGCTGTCGCCGGTGTAGTCCAGCAAGTCGTCAATGATCTGGAACGCCATGCCCAGGTGGTGACCAAAGGTTCCCAGGAGGTTCGTGGTTTCCTCGTCGGCGCCGGCCACCATGGCCCCGGTGCGGCAGCAAATCTCGACGTAGGCGGCGGTCTTCATCCGCAGCACCCGCAGGTAATCCTCTTCGGGCATCGTCCACTCATTGCGGAACTGAAGCTCCAGCACTTCGCCTTCGGCCATTTCCACCACGCCGTCGCTCGTCATGCGGATGATGGCGAGGTCGCCATCCACGGCCAGGATGCGCATGGCCTTCGCCAACAGCACGTCACCGGCCAGGATGCTGGCGGTGTCTCCAAAGACTCGCCCGGCCGTCGCGCGGCCCCGGCGGGTGCTCGCGCCGTCGATCACGTCATCGTGCACCAGCGTCGCCATGTGGATCATCTCCAGGCACGCGCCCAGCTTCACGCACCGATCGGCAAGGTAGGGCAGTCCGGTGGCCTGCGCGCTCAGCATCACCAGGGCCGGACGCAGTCGCTTGCCGCCCGCTTCCAGCGTGTGCTCGCCAATATCTTGCACCATCCGGATATCGCTCTGCACCTGCGCGCGGAGTTCGGTTTCCACCCCGAGCACCCCATCAATGAGGGTGGTCATCACCTCATTGGGAATGCGTTCTTGGAGCTGCGAGAAAAAGGTGGCCGTCATGATTTTTGGGCGATATGGAGGGCAATGTGGCCGAACATGAACGTGCGGACACGAATCTGGTCAAATCCGGCGGCGCGGAGTCGCGCGGAGAGTGAGGCGGCATCGAGGAAGGCGTCGGTGCTTTTGACGAGGTACTGATAATCCTGTTCCATACCCACGCGGCGGCCAAGCCGGGGCGTGAGCCAATGGAAGACCCGGTCCGAGATCTGGCGCAACGGGTGGCGGCTGGGCGTCATGTCGAGGCAGGCGAGTCGCCCGCCAGGCTTGAGAATGCGGGCGAGCTCTCGGAGCGTGCCATCGAGGTCCGCCACGTTGCGCAGGCCCCAGCCGATCGTGACGGCATCGAAACTCGCCGCCTGGATGGGCAGGCGGGTGGCATCGCCGAGGCTCAAGCGAGGGTGGCCCTTGGCCGCCGCACCTTCCAGCATCGCCGGGGCAAAGTCTATGCCCACCACTTGTCCGCTCGGCCCCACATGGGGTTCCAAGGCGGCCAGGAAGTCGCCGGTGCCGCAGCACACGTCCAGCACTCGGTCACCGGGCTTCAGTTGCAGTTCCGAGGCGGCCTTGGTGCGCCACTTTTGGTGCTGGCCCAGGCTCATCCAGTGGTTGACCTTGTCGTAACTGGGAGCCACACGCCCGAACACCTCCTGGACCAAAGCGGCTCGCTCAGGGCCAGAGGGAGGAAGTTGGGGGTCTTGGACGGGTGCGGCCACTACAGTTCTATTGTACGGCACTGAACCCCAACTTTTTCAGGTTTCAGAAATTATTGAAACAAAATAGGGAGAACGGCAAGGGGTGCAACCCAGGGGCATAATGTCCGTAGTCAGGAGAAGGAAATCCAAAGTGCTCCCGTTGTATCTCGTCACTGGCATTGTGGCCGGCGGACTCATCCTTTTTTCCGCCTTTGCTCCGCACGGCGATGGGCACGATCACGGCGGTTTGGGTTCGCATGACGGCGGATTCGACGTCGACCATGCGCCGGGGGCACCAAATGCCGCCGACGCCTTCCTCTCTTGGTTGCCCTTTGGCAACTTCAGGTTCTGGCTCTACTTCCTCGGCATCTTTGGGCTTATGGGCTCGACGCTCACCCTCACTGGGATGGCCAAGGAGCCGCTCATCCTCACGTCTTCGCTCATCACCGGGTTCATCACGGGTTTTGTGGTGGCGGTGCTGGTGAACCTGCTCCAGAAGCGGGCCCAAGGGGAGAGCATCGGTGAGAATGACTTCTTGGGAGTGCAGGGCCGCATGCTGGTGGCCGCGCGCCCGGGGCAGGCCGGCAAGGTGCGAGTGACGGTCAAGGGAGAATTGATTGACTACATCGCCGAATCCACAAACAATGAGGTCATTGAAGTGGAAGAAGCGGTGCTTATCGTTGGGATCCAAGGCAACCGCGTGCAAGTCGCGCGGTTGAATGACTTTTTGGCGGAGGAAGCCGAGCTCAGCTCTTCGTCGTAACCACGAGCAAACTACAAATCCATGAACATCATTCAGAGTCTGGGAGGAGTGATCGGCGGGGCCGTTCTCTTTCTCCTTTTCTTGTTAGGGTTCTTCCTTTTGGTGCGGACGTTCTTCCGCATTTGCATGCCAAATGAAGCGCTCGTTTTCTCGGGGGGATTCCGGAAGGGCAGTGAAATTGTCACCGGAGGCCGCAAGCTCTACATCCCGTTCTTCATGCGGGTGAGTCGCTTGCCGCTGACCTTGTTCGAGGTGCCGATCCAAGTCCGCAACTCGTACTCCAGCGGCGGCATCGCGATGAACATCGACGCGATTGCCAACGTGAAGGTGAGCAGCGACCAGGCCGTACTGCGCAACGCGGTGGAGCGATTCCTGGACCAGGACATCAACACCATCCGGCGCGTGGCCAAGGAGACCCTTGAGGGTCACCTGCGCGGCGTCATCGCCAACCTCACGCCGGAGCAGGTGAATGAGGACCGTCTGAAGTTTGCCGATGGCCTGACGAGCGAAAGCGAATCCGACCTGCGCAAGCTCGGATTGCACCTGGATACGCTCAAGATTCTGCACGTCAGCGACGATGTGGGCTACCTTGACGCGACCGGCCGTAAGGCGATTGCGAACGTGGTCCGCGAGGCGGAAATTGCCGAATCGGACGCCAACCGCACCGCGGAACTGGTGGAAGCCGAGAACCGGGGCCGAGGCGAAGTCACGGCCGCCGAGATGGACACCAAGATCATCGGCCTGCGCAACGAACTGCGAAAGATGAAAGCCGATTTTGAATCGGCAGTCAATGCCGAAGAGGAGCGCACGACGGCGGCGGCGAGGGAAGCCCGCGCCGTGGCCGAGCAACGTCTGCAAGAGATTCGAGCGCAGCTCGAAGAAATCCGACTGGTGGCGGACCGGGTACTCCCCGCCGAAGCCGAACGCCAAGCCGCCGAGTTCCAAGCCCGGGGCGAAGCCGCCATTATCCGCGAACGCGGTCGGGCGGCCTCGGAATCCCTGGCGACTCTCGGCGCAGCCTGGCAGGAAGCCGGGGGTGCGGCCACGCAGATCGCACTGATCGAGGACATCGAGAAGCTCCTACGTTCGGCGGCAGTGGGCGTCCAGAAGCTGCAAGTGGAAAGCCTGTCCGTCATTGATGGCGGCGACGGCCGTACCTTGCCGAACTACCTCGCCAGCTACCCGCAGATGCTGGATAGCGTGTTTGCCGCCGTGGAACGTACCACCGGCATGGACGTGACGGCGGCCCTCCGGGGTCGCCCTGACAACGCGGCGGAAGCCCAGGAGAACTCATGAACTTTATACTGTTAGCGAATGCCGCGGGGAACCCGCTGGCCTCCGTCATCGGTTTGGCCGTGGGCTTTTTCGGGATGGGCCTCTTCCTGTTTGTGCTCAGCTACAAGCAGCTCTACATGGTGTGCCGACCGAACGAAGTGCTGATCTTCTCGGGGGGTAGCCGCCGGGTGGGTGACCGACGCATCGGTTACCGCGTGGTCAAAGACGGGAGCACCTGGCGCAAGCCATTCCTGGAAAAAGTCGACCGCCTGGACCTGACCAACATGATCATCGAGCTCAACGCTGTCGGCGCTTACGCCAAGGGCGGGGTGCCGTTGAACGTGCAGGGCGTCGCCAACGTGAAGGTGGCCGGCCACGAGCCGGTGCTGAACAACGCGATTGAGCGCTTCCTCGGCAAAGGCCAAGGCGAGATCATGGCCATCTGCAAAGCGACGCTGGAAGGCTCGCTGCGCGGCGTCCTCGCCACGCTCACGCCGGAGCAAATCAACGCCGACCGCAACACCTTCGCCGAGCGATTGGTGGAAGAAGTGGAGCAAGACCTCACGGCCCTCGGCCTGGTGGTGGACACGCTCAAGATTCAGAACATCACCGACGACGTGCGGTATCTGGACTCGATCGGTCGTATCCGCAACAGTGAGCTGATTGCCTCCGCCCGGAGCGCCGAAGCGATTGCCCAGGCCGACTCGAAGGTGCGCGCCGCCGAGAACCGCTTCAAGGAAGTGGAATCTCAGATCCGCGCCGAGACGCTGGTGGCCAAGGCCGAAGCCGACCGACGACTGAATGACGCCATCACCCGCCGCGCAGCGCTGGTGGCCGAAGAGCAAGCCAAGGTCGTGGCGATGGTCGCCCAGGCCGAAGCCGAAATCAAGGTGCAGCAAGCCCGCGTGGAGCAAGTTCGCCGCCAGTTGGAAGCGGACGTCCTGGCTCCGGCTCGCGCGGAATGCGAGGCGAGCGAAAGCCGCGCCAGCGCCGAAGTGGCCAAGATCATTGAAGATGGCCGCGCCCGCGCCGAAGCGATCAAGACCCTCGCCCAGACCTGGAGAGCGACGGGGGACAACGCCCGCGAGATCATGGTGCTCCAAAAGCTGGAGAACATCATCACCGAGCTGACCAACGCCATCGCGCCGACCAAGGTCGAGAAGCTGACGGTGATCGACACCGGTTCTTCCGGGCCCAGTGCCAGCGGCGTGGACCTGAAGAAGCTGATGATGCTGAACGAACAGGTGAAGGAGATCTTCGGGATTGACCTCGCCGACAAGATTCAGCAGATCGGCGGGCCGGGGGCGATCCGGGGTGCGGTGGAGACTTCGGTGACGACCACTCCGGTAACGACGGCGGCCCCGGCGGCCACGCCGTTCAACCCGCCCAGTGACGAAGACATCCTGCCGATGCCGAAGGCGACCCGGTCGCGGCCCATGCCGCCTCCGGTCGCGGACTGAAGAGCGGGAATGGCAAATCAGCCGGGTGAGACGAGTTCTCGCCCGGCTTTTTCTTTATTCCGCTGCCTCGGGCAGAGGAGCGAACAAGTCCACCATATTGCCATCCGGGTCGAGGAGCGTGGCGTAGCGCTGGCCCCAAAAGGCATCCCACGGTTCCGTCTTGCCCGAATACCCGGCGGCCACCACGCGGCCGTACACGGCATCCACTTCGGCGGGTGTCTCGCAGGCAAACGCCAGCGCCATCCGGTGACCCACCGGCGGCTGCCAATCCGGATGGAGCGACTTCATCAACTCCACATCATCAAACATCAGCCGCAGGCCGTTGCCGAGGGTGGCCTCGACGTGCGGCCCCTCCCATTCGGTGGGCGTCGGTACCCCCAGCAGGCGATAGAAGCCCAGGGCACGGGCCATATCGGTCACGACAATTCCGATTGCATCGAGGTGGGGCATGCCCGATTCTAGTCCAATCCATGGGCACCAGTTCTCCTATAATGAGGGCGTGAATGCGGAGACGAGGCGACGAGGCAATTGGTGGTATTGCTTCATCACTTGGCTGGTGCGCGAAGTGATTTACCGCGCGACCGGCGGGCTCCGGATTCAGGGGCTGGAGCACATCCCGCACGATGGCCCGGCCATCATCGTCGCCAACCATATGAGTTACCTCGACCCGCCGGCCCTGGGCGTGCCGCCCCGCCGCTGGGTACGCGCGATGGCGAAGGAAGAACTCTTTAAGGGGCCGCTGGGGTGGCTATTGCACAGCATCGGCACCCACCCGGTGCGCCGGGGGAGCAGTGATACCGACTCGATCAAATGGTTCATCGAGCAGATGAAGCAGAACTCGCTGGTGCTCATGTTCCCGGAAGGCACCCGAGGCGATGGCGAGACGATGGGCGAGTTTCAATCGGGCGTTTTCATGCTTAGCCGCCGGGCGAACGCGCCGATCATTCCGGCGGGCATCCGGGGGACGGAAATCATGTGGCCGCGCGGGTCGAAGAAGTTCCGCCGCCACCGCATCACGATTGTCTACACCGCCCCCATTGCGCCGGAGGACATCCCGAGAGACAAGGTGCAGGCGTGCCGGATGCTGGCTGAGCGCATCGCCGATGCCACCGAACTGGCGGGCAAGCGCATTGGCCTGCCGCCTTCGATGCAAGAGGCACCCTTACCGCTCGCCGGGGAGCACGATCCCGAGGTGAGTGCTCAGGAAAGCGACTAGCGTGGGAGGATCTTTGCTTGATCAGGGCGCGGAAGCCTGTCCTGAGATCGCAATGGCTTCTATCTCATTGAGATTGGCTTCCATTCTCAGCCGAACACCTTCCCAGCTTGCATCGTGAACTTGGTTGAAATTGTCGATCAGGGCCAGAGTCGCTCGCATCGGCATGCTGATGTGTGAAATGACTTCAATGAGTTGTTCGTGCCTGGCATGAAGATTGGTGAAGTGCCAGATCGGTTCGTGGTGAAACACTCGATTCCGAAGCTTGCGGGCATCTTCTATGCGCCTTGATACGGCCGCCCGACTACGAGCGCGCTTGGGCATGTTGGGAAACATGAGCGCTGAGTGAGGCACAAAGATTCTCTGCTCATATTGGCTGGAGAACAAAGTCGTCCAGAAGCCGAAGTTTAATCCTGCGACGATCCGATCCGGGGTTACTTCGATTCCTCTTCGCTCAAGGTCACTCTTGACTTTCGAAACGAGCTCGAGTTCTCTCGGCTTCAAGATCGACGAATTGTCGAACCAGTCGCTTTGGCCCGTGGACGTGGTCACTGCATTGTGGACGGAGTTTCGGAGCCCAATCTCAAGAAAGTGAAGCGGCTTATAAAGGGCCGCGCAGAGCTCAAGATTCCACACATACCGAGAAAGCGCCTCGCGCTCGTCACGATCGCTCGGGGTAGCAAACGCCTCAAATCGACGGGGAGCAATCGAACGGATTTCGACCCAAAAATGGCAAACAAGCGCTTCTAAGGGTAAGGGCCGCACGATTTTGCGTTATTATAACTAGTGATGCCCTTGGGCCAGTCCTATCTCCGGTTCGCCCGGATGACGACTCCAAGGTTAATTTCGGAGCGGGGTTCGGTGCAAACCGGCCCCGTTTCCTTTTGAGCCGCCTTCGATGCAAGAGGCGTCGTTACCGCTCGCCGGGGAGCACGATGCCCCGCATGATGACGCGCTGAGCGGACAAGAACACCACTAACGTCGGCACCGCCGCCA
>CAZDWU010000039.1:0-1619 GCA_964509165.1 uncultured Chthonomonas sp.
ACACCGTTGAGCTTGGACTGAGTTTTCAGGGCAATGCGTACCAAAGCATTTACACTTATCGAGCTGCTCGTGGTGATCGCGATTATCGCCATCCTTGCGGCTATCTTGTTCCCGGTCTTTGCTCAGGCGAAAGCCGCCGCGAAAAAAACGCAGGCGATCTCGAACCTCAAGAACATCGGCACCGCGGGGCAGATCTACATCGCCGACTACGATGACCAATGGGGCATCGCAACTCCTCTCGTTCCGGGCATTGGTTACGCTTGGGACCGCTTCATCCCCGTCAAGGAACTGATCAAGCCGACCACCCCCGCCGGTGTGGCCGACGCGATCAACACGTTCTTCTACAACGCGCAACAGCCGTACATGAAGAACTGGCAGATCCTGAACAACCCGGGTAGCGGCCAGCGCAGCCCGTTGCCGGCTTCGGTGTTCACCGCTGCGGGTATCACGGCCGCCGACATTACGGCAGCCCGCCCGCCGGTGATCCACTACACCTACAACGGTCTCCTGCAGGGCTACTCCAGCACGGCCATCGAAAACCCCGCCGAACTCACGGTGTGGTGGACGGGCCAAGGCAACCGTGGCTTCCAGGGTGCTGGTTACGCCAGCCCGCAGCTGATTTGTACGAACGCCGCTTCGGGTTGTTCGTATCAGCCGGCGGCCGCCGGTTGTGGCGCCACGAACGGGTCCATCTCGTTCTACACGTCCAACTCCAGCAACTTCGGTTGGGACATGCACAACCGCACGTTCGTGTACTCCTACGCGGACAGCCACGTGAAGACCCGCAAGAGCGGCGTGTTCACGACTGGCCAGCGTGATGCGCGCAGCGACCCGTTCGCCTTCTACCTGGGCAAGGAAGTGGACCGCTTCCGCGCCGGTGGGGCTCGGTACTGGGACATCAACTACTGCCACCCGTACATGTTCCGCCCGGACTTCGACTTCCAGAACTGGGACACCCCGTTGGTGGCGCCCTAATGGCGAAGTGGCTGGTCTTGCTGGTGGTGGGTTCGTTCGCCATCGGCCTGGTGGGTTGCTCGGGCGGCGGCACGGCCGATGCGCCTGAACGAGAAGGCGCGGCTCCGAAGGCCGAACAAGCTGACCCGACCATGAAATCGCCCGAAGAACGCGCCAAAGCCATGACCGGCGGCGGCGAAGGCTCCTAAGCCTTCTTCTCGCTCACGACCGATCCCCGCTTGATTCTCCCAAGGAATCCGGCGGGGATTTCTCTTTTTCGGCCCGGGCCTCTGAATCCTTCTCCCGCCCTTTCCCCCTGAGCAAGCAGAAATGGAAATCCTCGGCTATCTCGCCGCCGTCGTCATCGGCATCAGTCTGGGGCTGATCGGCGGGGGTGGCAGCATCCTCACCGTGCCCGTGCTCGTGTACCTCTTCGGAGTGGGCGGCACCGAGGCCACGGGCTACTCCCTCTTCATCGTCGGGCTCACGGCCCTCATCGGTTCCTTCGCCTTCATGAAGAAGGGGCAGGTGGACTTCCGCACCGCCGCCGTCTTTGGTGTGCCGTCCATCCTCGCGGTCTATCTGGTGCGTGGGTATGTCATGCCCATCATCCCGGCCAACTTGGGCACGCTGGGCTCGCTGGCCGTCACTCGGGACAAGGCCCT
>CAZDWU010000039.1:1719-3371 GCA_964509165.1 uncultured Chthonomonas sp.
TGCAGACCAACTCGCACATCCAGTGGCCCTTGCTCCTCACCGTAGCGGGTCTCGCGACCGTGGGCATCATCATTGGCTCGCTATTGGGCCAGCGGATTTCCGGGGCCAAGCTCAAGCCCGCCTTCGGCTGGTTTGTCCTCGTCATGGGGCTTTTCATGGTGGGCAAGGAGGTCGCCACCCCCGCTCCCGCCCCCGTTGACAAAGCTCCCGCCGTCTCGGCCCACTAACGCACCGGGACCCTGAATCCTTTTCTTTCGAAACTCCCCTAAGCAAGCAACCACGATGAAACGCATCGCTCCTTCCCAGTTGAAGTCGAACCTTGAGCAAGGCCACAAGGTCCAGCTCATTGACGTCCGCTCCGCCGCCGAATACGCCGCGGGCCACGTGCCGGGGGCCCTCAACGTGCCCATGGACCAAATCGAATCGCGCCTGGATGACCTGGCCGCGGACACCGAAGTGATCCTGGTGTGCCAAAGCGGCAACCGCGCCTGCATGACCCACGAAATGATTGAGGGGCACCACAACAACCTCACCATCCTGGATGGCGGGACCAAGGCGTGGCAAGAATGCGGTCTGCCCGTGGTGAGCAGCACGCGCACCCGCTGGAGCCTGGACCGCCAAGTGCGACTGGGCGCGGGCATGCTGGTCCTCATCGGGGTCATCCTCTCCGTAACGGTGCAGCCCGGATTCATCTGGCTCGCCGGATTTGTGGGTGCCGGCCTCACCTTTGCCGGCCTGACGGACATCTGCGGCATGGCCGCCCTGCTGGCCAAGATGCCCTGGAACCGCCCCGCCACCCCGACCCCGAGCAAGAAGGAGGTGAAGGCGTGATCCTCAAGCAGTTCTGGAACGAGCAAGTCCAGCAGTACAGCTATCTCGTCGGGTGCCCCGGCGCGGGCGAGGCGATCGTCATTGATGCCGACCGCAACGTCGAGCAGTACATCGCCGCCGCTGCCGCCGAGCGCCTTCGCATCGTCCACGTGACCGAAACGCACATCCACGCCGACTACCTCAGCGGCTCGCGAGAGCTGGCCCAGCGCACCGGCGCCACGCTCTGGCTCTCCGCCGAAGGTGGTCCGGACTGGCAATACACCTTCACCACCCCCGAACACAACCCGCTCCGCGATGGCGACACCATCCAGATCGGCGGCGTGACCGTGAAGGTGTGGCACACCCCCGGCCACACGCCGGAGCACATCTCGTTCCTCATCCACGAGAACGGTGTGCTGCAAGGCGCGATGACCGGCGACTTCATCTTTGTGGGCGACGTTGGGCGACCGGACCTGCTGGAGAATGCCGCCAACATGCAAGGCACCGCCGAACCCGGCGCGCGACGCCTCTTCCAATCCGTGCAGCGATTCGCCGCCTTGCCGGACCACATCCTCATCTGGCCGGCGCACGGGGCGGGTTCTGCCTGCGGCAAGAGCCTGGGCGGGGTTCCGGTGACCACCTTGGGCTACGAAAAGGCCACCGGTTGGGCGTGGCGCATCTCCGACGAAGACAAGTTCGTGGAGGAAGTGCTGGCCGGGCAGCCGGAGCCGCCGTTCTACTTCAAGATGATGAAGCACCTGAACAAGGTCGGCCCTGATCCGCGCCCGGCGGTGGACGCCCTGCCGCGCTCCAGCTCGCTCGCTGAGTTCGAAGCCGCCCGC
>CAZDWU010000039.1:3471-4582 GCA_964509165.1 uncultured Chthonomonas sp.
GAGGACATCCTGCGCACTTACGAGCGAGCGGGCCACGAGCTGGTGACCACCGCCGATCTGCAAGCTTGCGACGTGCCGAAGGATGCGGTGTGGATTGACGTCCGGGGCCGCAACGAGCGCCTGGGGCAGAACATCCCCGACGCCGTGGGCATTACCCTGGGCGAGATGGTGGTCCGCAAGGACGAAATCCCGCAAGGCAAGCGGCTAGCGATCTCGTGCCAGGGCGGAACCCGCTCCCCCATTGGGGTCTCGGTGGCGGAGCGACTGGGGCACGATGTGCTCAATGTCCGCGACGGCTACTTGGGCTTCCTCACCTGCCAGGGCCGCCATAAGGTTTCGGTTTAGGCCGTTCTTCCTGTCCGGTTCACGCCCTCCTTCCCACCTGGGGCCAGGAGGGCGTGGCCTTGTTCGGCTATGCTCAAGGCCATGACCGAGGCGCAATTGCTGCAAGAGTGCCGAACCGAATGCCAGCAGATGGTGGCGGAAATCGAGGCCCTGCTGGAGGGCGCGAGCCCCGAGCAACTCCGGGCGCAAATGGGGCCGAAATCTTGGCACTCGCTCCAGATCGTGGACCACTTTGTGCGGGCGCACGGCCCTTACCTGGAAGCCTGCCGCCCCGTGGCCGCCCAAGCCCCGACGGGGGATGGGCAAGAAGTGAAGCTGAAGTTCTTCACCCGCATGGTCGTGCGGCAAATGCGCAAAGGCACCGCCCCCGCCCCGCCGAACCTAGTGCCCCCGCCGACCCCGGCGGAGAACATCGTGCAGACCTGGCGCGACCTGGAGCGCGACACCGACGAAGTGTGGGCCAGCCTGCAGGGCAAGTCGCTTTCGCACCAAGAATTCCGCAATCCCGAGCTCAAGATCGTCCGCATGCACCTGGCGGACTGGGTGGAGATCCGCCGCACGCACTTGGCTTATCACCTGCCTCAGTTTCGTGCGCGATTGAAGTGCTAAGGCCTCATATCCAGGCAACCTTGACCCCCTTTCACCCGTGATACATAACGAGAATCATTGCAATGGCAAATGAAATTATCATCGCGACGGACGCCGAGCAGAAGCTCGCGACCCGCGCTACGAGCCCCGAAACGCGGCTCGCCAATCCCGTTCCGGG
>CAZDWU010000039.1:4682-6430 GCA_964509165.1 uncultured Chthonomonas sp.
ACCAAACTCATCGGGTCCACATCCACCGCCACCCGCACGTCCTTGCTCATGGCAAGTTCGGAAGGGAGGCGGATGGGCTCGATATCCGCATCCAGCGGCAGCTTGATCAAAATGTGGAACCGGTACTGATCCTTTAGCTTCGCCAGGGGGCAGGGCAGCGCCGGATACACCTGCGAGCCCGGCAAGCGCGCCACCAACGTCTGCTGTAGCATCAGCGCCCGCTCACTCACCACCCCTTGGTCCGGCCCGGAGAGCACGATATTCACCAAGCGCGTATACGGCGGGTACCCCAGCCGCGACCGGCACTCCACCTCTTCCTCAAAGAATCCTTCGTAGTCGTGCGCCTGCACGCTCTTCAGCGACCGGTGGTCGGCGTCAATCGCCTGGATAATCACCCGCCCCGCGTGCTCCGCCCGCCCCGCTCGGCCCGCCACCTGCGTCATCAGCTGGAACGTGCGCTCCGCCGCCCGGAAGTCCGGAATGTTGAGCGACAAATCCGCTGTAATCACCCCCACCAGCACCACCCGGGGGAAGTCGAACCCCTTGGCCACCATCTGGGTGCCAATGAGGATGTCAATCGCCCCCGAGTGGAACTTGGTGACGATCTCTTCGAGCGCCCCCACCCGCCGGGTCACGTCGCGGTCCAGGCGCTCCACCCGCGCCTTCGGGAACATCGCCTCCACCGTCTCCTGCACGCGTTCCACCCCCACGCCCACGCCGCCCAGCTTGGTGCCCCCGCACGCCGGGCACCGGGGTGGCTTGGGTTCGTGGTAATCGCAGTGGTGGCACCGCAGACGCTGTTGCTGTTGGCTGTAGGCCAGCGCGACCTCGCAGTGCGGGCACACAAAGCGATGCTGGCACTCCTTGCAGATGAGGAACGGGGAATACGCCCGCCGGTTGAGGAACAGAATGCTCTGGAGCTTGCGATCCAGCGTGTCTTGCATCGCTTCCGCGAGTTGCGGCCCGATGATGTCCACTTTTTTTTCCCGGTAGAGGCGCGAGAGGTCTTCGATCTCGATGGTGGGCAGGTTCACCGCCCGGGCGCGCTGCTTCAGCTGCAGCATCGTGAGCGACCCGGTCTGCGCGGCGGCAAAGGTTTCGATGCTCGGGGTGGCACTGCCTAGCACGTAGGGGCAGCCGTGCTGCTGGGCGAGGAAGGCGGCTAGCCCCCGGCTTTCGTAGCGCGGGCTACTGTCTTGCTTGTAGCTCGGCTCGTGCTCTTCGTCCAGCACGATCAGCCCAAGGTCCGGCAGCGGGGCGAACAAGGCCGACCGCGCCCCCAGCACCACCGGGCATTCCCCGGCCCGCACCCGCCGCCAGGCCATCAGCCGCTCGGCGGGGGTCATGTTGCTGTGCAGCACTGCCACCCGGTCCCCAAAGCGACCCCGGAGCTGCGCGATGACTTGGGCGGTGAGCGCGATTTCCGGCACCAAGTACAGCACCGGCCGCCCTTGCCGCAGGGACTCCGCCGCCGCCTGCAAATACACTTCGGTCTTGCCCGACCCCGTCACCCCGTAGAGCAAGAACCCTTCCGGCCGGTGCGCCGCAATCGCCGCCTGGATCGCTGAAATCGCCACCGCCTGCTCGGGGTTGGGCACGTTAGAGGTGGTGGTTGTGGGGGTGTTTTCCCCCACTTGTTGCAAGAATCCCGCCTGCTCCAGGGCGCGCAGGGTGGCGTCGGTCACGCCGCCGATGCTGCGCAGTTCGCCATCCTGGAACACCGTGCTCCCCGCCCCTTGCAGGCGTAG
>CAZDWU010000039.1:6530-7770 GCA_964509165.1 uncultured Chthonomonas sp.
GTCTTCCACACCTCGTCCTCCACCAAGGTCAGCTGGCGCGGCGGGTTGCCCGGGCGCACCTGCCAGGTCGTGGTCAGGCGGGTTTGGGCACGCGGCGGCAGGGCGGGCGTCATTGCCACGCTCAGCGGGCAAAGGGTGCGCTGGCTCACCTCGTGCACCAGCGCCAAAGTCGGCGCGGGCAACGAAAGGGAGCTGATCTCGCGCCCCAGCGGCCGGAGCTTGCTGCGCGGGAACCCCAGGTCTTCCTCCTTCACCTTTCGCACCTGGGTGACAAACGCCAGCACGGACCGCGCCCCCAGGGGCACCAGCCACGCTTGGCCCGGTTTGGCCCCGGCCGGGGCCTCGTAGGTGAAGTTGCCTTCCCGGCCGGCGGTGCGGCTATCCACCACCACGTCGGCCACCGAAATCAGGCGTCCGCTCACAGTTTGGCAGCCGTGAACTTCATGCGGGTCAGCGACCGAATCTGCACCAGCGTGAAGCCAATCAGGATCGCGCCCATCACCCAGGCCGCCGCCGTGGCGTACCCAAACTTAAGGAACATGAAGGCGTTCGTCCAGATTTCGAGCCCCACGGTGTGGGTGCTATAGAGCGGCCCGCCCCCGGTGAGGACGAAGACGTTTTCCATCGCCTTGAACCCCGCAATAAACACCCCCAGCAGGTTGATGAGGATGAGCGGGCGCAGGCTCGGCAGCGTCATGTACCGGATCTTGTGCCACCACTCCGCACCATCCAGGTCGGCGGCTTCGTAGCGCTCTTGGGGCACATTCTTCAACGCCGCCAGATACAGGATGGAACCCGGACCGGCTCCCGCCCAGATGCCCGGCAACACCACGGCAAACATCGCCAGCTTGGGGTCGCCCAACCAGTCTTGGGCGAGCGGGATTTCACCCCCTCCCATTCGCATCCATAGCGGGTTGATCGCCTGAATGATGGGGGCGAGCAAGCTGTTCAGCAAGCCGGTTTCCGCCCGGTCGTAGAACTGCCGCCACATAAACGCAATGACAATCCCCGAGGTCATGGCCGGGAGATAGAACACCGTGCGGAAGAACAACGTGAAGCGCGGAATCTCGTTTAACGCCAGGGCCAGCAGTATGGGCAAGACAAAGCCCATCACAATGGTAAGCCCCACGTAGATCACGCTGTTCATCAGGCTCTTCCAGAACAGCGAACTCGTGAAGACGTTGATGAAATTGTCTAACCCCACCCATTGCGGGGATTGCATGATTCGGTAATCCTGGAA
>CAZDWU010000039.1:7870-19648 GCA_964509165.1 uncultured Chthonomonas sp.
AGGCGCGCGCGGTCCAGCGCGCCATCCAGCACCAGATACACCTGCTGCGAATTGCGACCGTAGGGTTCGGGCTTCCCGGTTTGGAAGAGCTTCTCGTTCGCCTCGACGTAGCCAGGGTCCACCGTGCCCGCGAGGTCGGCGTAACCAAACTGCTTGAGCAGCACCGGATTGATGAGCTTTTCCAGCCCTAAATCCACAAACTTGACGGTGCTGATGCGCGCCGCCTCTTGGCTGACAAAGAAGTCAATGAATCGCCAGCAGGCCTCGATCTTCTTGGAGTCTTTGATGCTGGCGTTGATGGCCCACATCCCCGAGTTGATCTCGTTGTAGCTCCCGGCGGGGCCGGCGGGCATCCGCGCGATGCCGATGAGGGCCGGATTGAGGTCGCTCATGCTCAGCATCACGTCGTTGGTGTAGCTGAACCACATGGCCACCTTGCCATCCTTCACATCCTGCGACCACGTGGGCGTGACCTGCGCGATGGGGCCGTAGGTTTTGCCGTCCGCGCCCTTCCAAGTGGTGACAGTCAGGCGGCGATAGAACTCCAGAGCCTTGGCCGCTTCGGGGGTGTTCACCACCGCTTTGGCATAGCCACGCTCGGCGGGCACCAGCACCTCGCCCCCGGCCTGCCACACAAAGTTGGTCCACCAATAGCCTTGGCCCCCGGGGCCGCCGCTGAAAACGAACCCACGCGTGCCCGGCACCCGCTCCATGATCTGGCGTGAGTACGCCTCGAATTCTTCCCACGTGCGCGGCGGCTTATTGGGGTCCAGCCCCGCCTTGGCGTAGATATCCTTGCGGTAATAGAGCGCCTGCGCGACCTGGAAAAACGGCACCGCGTAAATCCGGTTGTCGTAGCTGCGCAGCACCTTCTCGATCTCGGGCTGCACCCGCTCCATGCTGGCGGGGTCCTTGGCAATCAGGTCGTCCAGCGGGCGACAGAATCCTTGATCAATGTAAGAGAAGTACTGCCGGAAGTTGACATAGAACACGTCGGGCGCGGTGTCGCCCGCCATGCTCATGAGGAAGCCGCTTTCGGCCCGGTCGCCGATCAGCTCTAGGCCACCGGCATTTACCACCCGCAGGTCCGGGTTGCGGGCATGAAACTCGTCGAAGATGGCGCGGCGCGTCATCTCGCGGGGGTTGGTGGTTTCGCGCGGCGGGATCCCTTGCCCCGGCCCCGCCATCATGCGGATGGTGACGGGTTCCGCCCCCGCCAGGGCGGCGAGCAAGAGCACGAACAGGCCAAGGATTCGCCGCATGAGGACCCTCCATGATACGGCGGAAGGGAGGCCAAAAGCAAACCCGCCCGAGCCGGGAAGGTCCTGACTCGAGCGGGCAATTGGGAGTTGGGAAATGAACTTACGCGCGTCGGCGGCGGCGAGCCAAAGCGAGCAGGCCCGCACCCAGCGCGATCATGCTGGCCGGTTCCGGCACCGCACTGCTCGTGAAGCTGGCCGTGTAGCTCGTGATGAACGTGCTGCTGTTGTAGCTCGAGTTCGCGAAGCTGAAGTTGTAGATTTCTTGGCTGAGACCGGTCGGCACGTTCGGTCCGGAGAAGGTCACGCCATCCAGGCGGATGTCGCTGCTTCCCGCACCCCCGTCCATCACCAGGAGACCCTTAGTGTAGGTGATGTTGAGTACTGGATTCGAGGCCGAATCCGTGAAGTTGATGGTGCCGGAACCCATGGCGTAGACACCGCTCACGATCGAGGTGATCGTTGTGTTCGACATCACGAACTGGGCGTTGCTGACCGAACCGCCGCCGATGAGGCCGGGGGTTTCCAGGGTCAGGCCGGGCTGGCTCCAGCTGCCGTAGACCAGGAAAGCATTCGTATCGACGAACATCACCGGGTTGCTCGAGGTACCACTCGGGTCGGCAAACGTGGCCACCGTAAAGGAGTTCGCCATCGCCGCCACCGACGCCAGAGCCATACCGGCGGTAATCCAAATCTTCATTAGTCCAATCTCCCGGTGCCGACAAACTTCGGCACGTTCTCACTGTACCTGGGTGCCGGGTTAAGGTGAAGTCAAGAACTCGAAGAATGGCCCCGTATTCCTACGGACTTTGGCAAAAAAACAACCCCTCTCACCGATGAGGCAAGAGGGGCTGTTTGGAATCCAGGCCTGATTTAGGCTTGGCGGCGGCGACGAGCCAGGGCGAGCAGACCCGCGCCCAGCGCAATCATGCTGGCCGGTTCCGGCACGGCGCTGCTGGTGAAGCTGGCCGTGTAGGTGGTGGTGTTGCCCACGTTCGCCTGGTTCGCCAGAGCGAAGTTGAACTGGGTCATCGTGGCACCCGGGGGCACCGCAGGACCGCTGAGCGTGATGTTTTGACCGCGCAGCGTGCTGGCACCGGCGCCGAGGCCTTCCACAAACGTGGCGCTATCGAACGAGATGGTGAACAGCGGGTTATTGCTGCTGTCAGAGAAGCTGATGCTGCCCGGACCGGTGGCGAAGAGCCCCGGAATGACCTGCGTCAGCGCGAGCGTCGTCGTGTTGAACTTGGCATTGGTGACCGTCGGGGCACCCACGGCGCCCGGCGCGATCAGCGTGAGACCGGCGTTGCCCCAAGCTCCGTTCAGAGTCTTGGCCCCGCGATCATGCACGAATACCGGATTGTGGGCATTGCCCGACGGATCCGCGAACGTGGCAAACGTCACGGAGTTGTCGGCCATCGCCGCGACCGCACTGCCCAACACCAGCGCCGTCATAAGAACCTTTTTCATGATAAATCCAGACCCCCTCTCCCGAGGCTTCGTCTATTCTATCCCCTCCCTCTGCCGCTCGGGGTCGTAGGAATTACCAGGTTTTGGTTAAGAACTCTCGATTTGGCACGGTTCGGTGAGCTTCGCGACGGAAGCGGCGGACGGGGCGTGTGAGAAATTTTTTGGGGCTACTTGACCTCTCCGTCCGGCAATATAGTATAGTTTTGTCTAGGAGTATTGAGAACCGTGGCTGCGACCCGAAATCAACCCACTGACAAGAACGAAGCCGTGGCCCTTGCGGTCCAGCAGATCGAAAAGGCCTTCGGCAAGGGGTCCATCATGCGCATGACGGATGGAAACCGCGAAGCCATCGCGACCATTTCCTCGGGCGCATTGAGCCTGGACCTCGCCCTCGGCGGCGGCATCCCGCGCGGTCGAATTACCGAAATCTACGGCGCGGAAAGCAGCGGGAAAACCACCCTCGCCCTGCACATCATTGCCGAAGCCCAAAAGGCGGGCGGCATGGCTCTGTTTGTGGACGCGGAACACGCCCTGGACACCGATTACGCCCAGCGCCTGGGCGTGGACATTGATCGCCTGTACGTGAGCCAGCCGAGCAGCGGGGAAGAAGCCCTCGAGATCATGGACGCGATGGTGCGCAGTGGCGCGATGGACATCGTGGTGCTGGACTCGGTGGCCGCTTTGGTGCCCAAGAACGAAATTGAAGGCGACATGGGCGACAGCCACGTGGGCCTGCAAGCCCGCATGATGAGCCAGGCCCTGCGCAAGCTGGGCGGCCAGCTGAGCAAGACGCACACCGCCGCGATTTTCATCAACCAGATTCGCGAGAAGATCGGTGTCATGTTCGGCAATCCCGAAACCACCCCGGGCGGCCGCGCCCTGAAGTTCTGGTCCTCGGTGCGCTTGGAAGTGCGTCGCGGGGAAATCCTGAAGGACGGCACCGAAAGCGTCGGCGCCCGCACCAAGGTGAAGGTGGTGAAGAACAAGATCGCCCCGCCGTTCCGGACCACCGAATTCGACATCATCTTCGGCAAGGGCATTAGCCGCGCCGGTGACCTCCTGGACCTCTCCGTGGAGCACGGATTTGTGAACCGCGCGGGCACATACTTCAACTACAAGGACGAGCGCCTAGCCCAGGGCCGTGAAAACGCCCGTGCCGCTCTGCTGAGCAAGCCTGAGGTCATGGAAGAGCTGGAGCGCGACCTGAAGGCGAAGCTGATGCCGGCCCGCCTTGAAGCCCCGATCGAGGAACCCGAAGACGACGACATTTGAGACCGCCCTTGCGGCTACGGTGAAATGGCTGGCCCGACGCGACCTGACGGAAGCGGAACTCCGGGCTCGCCTTGAACGCGCCGCCACCCCAGCTACGGTGGCCGAGGCCGTCGTCGCCCACGCCCGGGCGCGCAAGTGGGTGGATGACACGCGGGTCGCCACCCGCACCACCGAGATTGCCGCCCGCCACAAGGCGCTCGGCACCGCCGGGATTGACCATGTGCTGGAGCGCAAAGGCGTGGACGAGACCCTGCGCGAAGCCGTACTGGATGGAGACGAGGAACAACCCCGCGCCACCGCCCTGGCCACCAAAGAGCGAGAACGAGGGCGCACAGCGGCCCAAACCGCCCGGAAGTTAGCGTCAAAGGGATACAGTGAAGAAAGCATCCGGGGCGCCCTGGATGCGACCTTCCCGGGCTGGGATGAGCCCGCGCCCCTGGAGACCGACGGTGACGCCTGAAGAACGCATTGCGCAGCTAGAGCAGCAGATCAAGGATCTCGCCGGGCTCTCCCCCGCCGAAGCCCGCGACCAAGTGCTCCGCCAGGCCGAAGCCGAACTCCAAGACACGCTCATTCGCCAGCGCGACCACGCCCGCACCGAAGCCCAAGACCAAGCCCGGCATCTGGTCCTCACCGCCATGGAAAGGCTCGCCGGTTCCGTGCCCGCGCCGGTCACCACTTCGGTCGTCCCGCTCCCCAACCCCGATCTCAAGGCCAAGCTCGTCGGCCGTGAGGGGCGTAACATCCGCGCCTTTGCCCAAACCACCGGCGTGGACATGATCATTGATCAGGGCCTGGAGAGCGTCACCCTGGCGTGCTTCGACCCCGTCCGCCGGGAAGTCGCCCGCCTCACCCTGCTCAACCTGATCGTGGATGGCCGCATCCATCCGCAGCGCATCCAGGAGTTGCACGCCGAAGCCCAGGCCACCCTCAGCACCAGCCTCAAGGAAGCCGGGGAGGAGGCCGCCCGCCGCGCGGGCGTCACCGGATTGCCCGCGCCCGTCATCGAAGCCCTCGGTCAGCTCCGCGTCCGCACCAGTTACGGCCAAAACGTGCTGGACCATAGTGTCGAAGTCGCCCGCCTCGCGCGCCTCCTTGCCGAAGAGCTCCAACTCGACCCGGAACCCGCCGCCACCGCCGGTCTCCTCCACGATATCGGCAAAGGATTCGCCAGCGATAACCCCCGCAGCCACGCCCAGGACGGGATGAAGTTCTTGCAGCAACACGGGCTAGCCCCCCAAGTGTGCGAGGCCGTGGGTGCCCACCACCGCGAGATCCCCAGCGAACTCCCCCTCACCGCCCTGCTCATCGCCGCCGATGCCATCAGCGCGGGTCGCCCCGGCGCCCGCCGCGAACCCACGGCTCTCTTCCAAGACCGCCTCGAAGAACTCGAAAAGGTCGCCAAGGGATTCCGGGGCGTGGATCACGCCTTTGCTATTCAGGCGGGGCGCGAACTCCGGGTTATGGTCCGGGCCGAAGACATGAGCGACGAGGACACCGCTCGCCTGGCTACCCAAATCGCCCGCGCCCTCAAGCAAAAGCGTGAAGCCAACGCGCCGCCGCTCACGCTCACCGTGGTCCGCGAACGCATCTTCCAGGAGTCCATCCATTGAGCGAGGCCTCCGGCGGCACCTACGGGCTCGTGTTCCTGGGCGACATCATGGGTGAGCCCGGCATGGCCGCCGTGCGCCAAGGTATCCCCGCCATCCTCGCTCAGGAGCAGCCGCTCTTCCTGGTGGTCAATGCGGAGAACGCCGCCCCCTCCGGCAAGGGCCTCCTGCCTGCCCAGGCCGAGGAACTCTATGCCCTGGGCGTCGACGCCATCACCTTGGGCAACCACGCTTTCGATGAACCCGCGATCGAGCCGTACCTGAACCTCGGCAAGCCCATCGTCCGCCCCGCCAACGCCCCCATGAACGCCCCCGGGCGTGGGCGCACCAGCGTGACCAAGGACGGCATCACCCTTCACCTCATCAACCTGTGCGGGCAGGTCTTTATGAAGGAATGGGAGGACCCCTTCCGTGCCTCGCTGGGACTCGTCAGGGCCTGCGATAGCCCCCACATCCTGGTGGATTTCCACGCCGAGGCCACCAGCGAAAAGATCGCTATGGGCTGGCATCTGGACGGCCAAGTGAGCCTGGTGGTGGGCACCCACACCCACGTGGCCACGGCGGATGAGCAAATCCTGCCCGGCGGCACGGCCTACCAAACGGATGTGGGCATGAGCGGCCCGCACGGCGGGGTGATCGGGATGGACCGAAGTGCGGTGCTGGCGAAGTTTACAAAGACTTCACTCGTCAGATTCCGTGTTCACGACGGTCCTGGTATGATTCACGGAGTCCGGGTGGACGTAGACCGGGTGACGGGGCGCGCACAAGCGATTCGCCGTCTCACTTGGTCAACATGAGGCATAAGCAATGAAATTGACGATGGCAATGGCAAGTCTGGCGCTTTTGGCCAGCACGGCACTGGCCCAAGAGCGCCTGTTCGAGGGAACGCGAACCCTCGGCGACCAGAGCCTGAGCACCTCGGCCTGGGGCAGCGGCATCATCAGCGCGACCGACGAAGCCGCCTTTAACGGCACTCTCGCCCTTCGCGTCTCCAGCCGCAACTTCTTCCAGGGTGGCCAAATCAACTTTGGCAAGCCGGTGGATCTCTCCGGTAAGTACGCCGGCAAGGAGAACCTTCTTCTTCTGATCGTGAAGCTGGCCGACGGAACCACCACGACGACCGCCGGCGGCGGCCGATCGGGCGCCCCGGGGGCGGGTGGTGCCGGTGGCGCCGGTGCCGGTGAAGATGGCGCCGCGCCAGGCCGAGGTGGCAACTCCCAAGGAACGCCGGCCGCTCCGGTGACCAAGCGCATTCGCCTGGTAATCACCACGACCGATGGCATGAAGTCGGAAGCCTTCCTCGACCTCGCGGATACCAACGAGGATAGCCGAGGGTGGCGCCGCGTCGGTCTGCCGCTGCAGGCCATCACAGGCTTCTCGCGCACCAACAAGACGATTCAAAGCATCGCCGTGGCGACTAGCGAGTCCATGACGTTCCTGCTGGGCGAAATCCAGATCCTGGACGACACCACGCCGCTCTACGCCGAGCCGATCAACAGCCGCGAAATGAACATCGGGTCGGGCGACCAGGTGACCTTCCAGGCTCGCGCTTCCGGAGGCGCCACCAAGGTGGTGTACCAATGGGACTTCGATGCCGCTGACGGGCTGCAAACGGACGCTGAAGGCCGTCAGGTTCGATTCCGCTTCCGCAAGCCCGGCACTTTCACCGTCACCCTAACGGTTCGGGATGCTTACGGTCTCAAGACGCCGTACTCCACGACGCTGAAAGTAGTGGTGAACTAAGCCCCGCTCTGCGCGGGAGAGTTGCAGGTCAATGAGGGCGCGTCTCATCACCGCCTTCATTGCGATGCCTCTGGTCGTCCTTGCCCTCAATGCGCCAACGGTTGTGCCGTTGGCGCTTCTTTGTCTTCTTGCTTCGCTCTTGGCAGGTAGAGAGCTCGCCAAGCTGTTTCGCACCGAAGGGGCTTCTGTCATGGCTCCCGTGGGCATCGCCATTGTGGCCGCGCTCGCCTTCTGGATGCCCCAGGCTTCCGCCCTCGCTGTCGCCTGTGCGGCGGCCGCCATGGGCGGAGGCGCACTCATCTACGCGGTGGCCAATCGCAAGCCCTGGCTGGGCACCTGGGCCGGCATTCTTTGGATCGGCGCCGCCTTTTTGGCTACTTTAGTGGCCCACCGCATTCCCGGGCAGGGTGATGTTCTGGGCTGGAGTTGGCGGCCGGTGCTGGCGCTCTTTTTCCCGCTCTGGGCCGGGGATTCAGCGGCGCTGTTCTTCGGCAAACGCTACGGTAAGCGGCCCGTGTGGCCCGAACTCTCCCCCAACAAGACGTGGGAAGGCTTCTTCGCCCAGTTCATCGCGAGTGTGGTGGTCGGGGCGGCGTTTGCCCCGCTCTGGACCCTTAGCTACTGGCAGGGAGCCCTTATTGGCCTCGTCGCCGGGTTGCTCGGCCCCACCGGTGACTTCCTGCAAAGCTACGCCAAGCGCAGCGTGGGACTCAAAGACACCGGCGATTTGCTTCCCGGCCACGGTGGCCTGCTCGATCGGTTGGATTCCTTCTTCCTCACCGCCCCCGTGGTGGCGCTGCTTCTCGTGCTCTTCCGGGGCGGATTCTAGTCGTGTACGCCATTGAAACGGAGAATCTCCGCAAGGAGTTCGTCAGCCCGGTACGTCAGCCTGGTCTAAAGGGCGCCATCAAAGGGCTTGTTTCACGTGAAACAAAGCGCAGTGTCGCCGTCGAGTCCTTCAGCATTCAGGTGCAAGAAGGGGAGTTCGTCGGCTTCCTTGGCCCCAACGGGGCGGGCAAAACCACCACCATCAAGATGCTCACGGGCATCCTCTATCCCACCAGCGGCACCGCCCGCGTCCTGGGTGAAGTACCCTTTGAACGGAAATCCGAACTCCTCCGCCAAATCGCCCTGGTGATGGGCAACCGGCAGCAACTGTGGTGGGATCTCCCCGCCCGGGAGTCGTTCGCGGTCCTCAAGGAGGTTTACGACGTCCCTACCGCAACCTTCAACAAGCGCGTGGATCGCTTGATCGCCGACCTCGACCTCAGCGACAAGGTAGACACCCAGGTGCGCAAGCTCAGCCTGGGCGAGCGGATGAAGTGCGAACTCGTCGCCGCCCTGCTGCACGGCCCGCGCGTGGTGTTCTTGGATGAACCCACCATCGGCCTCGACGTCATAAGTCAGCAGCGCATCCGCCAGTTCCTCAAGGAGTTCAACGAAGAGGAAGGCTGCACGGTCGTGCTCACCAGCCACTACATGCAGGATGTGGAAGAGCTTTGCGAGAGAGTGGTGGTCATCAACCACGGGCGGCAAGTCTTTGATGGCACGCTCATGGACCTGCGCTCTCAGTACTCGCCCGAACGCCGCCTCCGCGTCACCTTCACCGAGCCCCCCGAAACCAATCAGCTTCCTGCACAAGCAAAGGTGCTCGAGCAGAACTCCGCTCAGTGGGTGCTTAGTCTGCCCGCCGATGCCGTCGCGCCCATCACCAGCGAGATCCTCCAGAACTTCGCCGTCGCCGACCTCAGCCTCGAAGAAGCCGACGTGGAAGACGCTCTCCGTGCCCTCTTTGCGGAAGGCCCGGGGGCTGTTTCACGTGAAACACCCGCACGGTAAACTCACCTCTGTCTCTAAGACACAGAGGCTAAGATGAATACGACGGGTATTGAAGGGGGCTATCAGGCCTCCGATATTGAAACGCGCTGGCGTCTCGCATGGGAAGACGCTCACCTCTCCTCCGCTCCGGTCTCCCCGGATCCGGACCGCACCTACTGCATCACCATTCCGCCGCCCAACGTCACGGGTTCGCTGCACATGGGCCACGCCCTTTGCTACAGCATCCAAGACCTGCTCGGCCGGTTCCACAAGATGCAGGGCTACGATGTTCTCATCCTCCCCGGCCTGGACCACGCCGGCATTGCCACCCAGAGCGTGGTGGATAAGCAACTGAAGAAAGAAGGCAGCAGCGCCTTTGCCCTGGGCCGTGAGGAGTTTCTTAAGCGGGTGTGGCAGTGGCGCGAGGAAAGCGGCGGCACCATTCTCAGCCAGTTCCGCCAACTGGGCTGCAGCTTCGACTGGTCGCGTGAGCGGTTCACGCTGGACGAGAAGTACGCCCAGGCGGTGCTCAAGGTTTTCATTGATTGGTTCGAACGCGGGCTGATCTACAAGGGGCTGCGCGTGGTCAACTGGGACCCCGTCCTCAAAACCAGCGTCAGCGATATCGAAACTGAGCGCAAGGTCGTCAAGGGCAAGCTCTACCACATCCGCTACCCGTTTGCCGATGGCTCGGGGGATGTCATTATTGCCACCACCCGCCCCGAAACCATGCTCGCCGACGTGGCCGTGGCTGTGCATCCGCGCGACGATCGGTACAAGGGCAAGGTCGGCAAGACCATCACCCTGCCGCTGGTGGGCCGCGAAATCCCTCTGCTGGCGGATATCTATCCAGACCCCGAGTTCGGCACCGGCGCGGTTAAGATCACCCCGGGCCACGACGCCAACGACTTCGAAGTGGGTGCCCGCCACAACCTGGAAACCCTCGTCATCCTAGATGAAACCGGGAAGGTGAACTTCGAAGGCCCCTACCACGGACTCGACCGGGCCGAAGCCCGCCGCCGCATCGTGGAAGACCTGGAAGCCCAAGGATTCCTCGAGAAGATCGAAGATCACGAGGTCGCCTTGGTGGTCAGCCAGCGCAGTGGCGAAGCCGTGGAGCCCATGGCTAGCGAACAGTGGTTTGTGCGGCAATCTGAGCTCGCCGGGCCGGCTCTCAAAGCCAGTCAGGCCGACCAGATGGCCTTCGTGCCCGAGCGGTACAAGGAAGAGTTCGAAGACTGGCTCGCCAACATCAAGGATTGGTGCATCAGCCGCCAACTGTGGTGGGGTCACCGGATTCCGGTGTATTACACTGCCGACGGCAAGGCCGTGGCCGCCCTCAACCAAGCCGAAGCCGAAGCCAAGGCCGGCGCGCCCATCGTCCGGCAGGACGACGACGTGCTGGATACTTGGTTCAGCAGCGGGCTGTGGCCGTTTGCCACCCTCGGTTGGCCGGAAGAAACGCCCGAACTCAAGGCGTACTACCCCAGCAACGTCCTGGTCACCAGCCGCGACATCCTCTACCTGTGGGTGGCCCGCATGGCGATGATGGGCATGGACTTTATGAAAGAGCGCCCGTTCCGGGATGTGTTCATCTACGCCACCATCCTCACCAAGGACGGCAAGCGCATGAGCAAGAGCCTGGGCACCGGCGTGGACCCCGTGGATGTGATCAACACCAAGGGGGCCGATGCCCTTCGATTCGCCCTCATGGGGCAGACCGGCCACAACCAAAGCATCCGGTACGACGAAGCCAAGGTGGCGGAGTGCGCGCACTTCTGCAACAAGATCTGGAACGCCGCCCGCTTTGTGCTGATGAACGCCGAGGGCGCCACGCCCCGGCTAGCCGAAAATCTGCCCACCGTGGACCGCTGGATTCTCACCCGGCTCGCCCGCTGCGCCGCCACCGTCACCGAGTCCATCCGCACCTACAACCTGCAGGTGGGGGCGGAAGCGCTGGAGAACTTCTTCTGGTCCGAATACGCCGACTGGTACATCGAGGTCAGCAAGCCGCGCCTGGCTGACCCCGCCCAACGGGATGAGGTGCTGGGCGTGCTGATGCACGTGTTTGAGGTCTTCCTCAAGCTGTTGCACCCGTTCATGCCGTTCATCACGGAAGAACTCACCCAGCGGATGCCGTTCGCGAATCGCCAGGACTTCTTGGTGCAAGCGGCCTGGCCGGATGCCTCCGCGATGAAGGTGGATGAGGCCGCCGAGGCCACGGTGGAACGCTGGATTGCCCTGGTGCGCAGCGTGCGCGCCTTGCGTGCCGAGGCCAGCCTGCCCGCCATGCGGACTCTGCCGGCCCTGTATGTGGAGGCCGACCTGGAAGGCGGCGAGGAGTTCGTGCGCAGCCAAGCGTGGTTCACCGAGCTGCGTATTGGCCGGCCGGAAGGTGCGTTCCTCACCACCACCAGCGGCAACGCCGACGCCCACCTGCCCATCGAGGGTCTCATTGACCCCGTGGCGGAGCGGGAGCGTATCAGCAAGGAAGACGCCAAGCTGGCGGAGGAGCTGGAACGGCTGGAAGCCCGCCTGGCCAACCCGCAATTCGCCGAGCGGGCCAAGCCGGAAGTGGTCGCCCGAGAACGCGCCCGCGTGGAAGA
>CAZDWU010000040.1:0-19219 GCA_964509165.1 uncultured Chthonomonas sp.
TGGCCCGCAAGCTCGAAATCAAGGGCCTGATGAACATCCAATTCGTGGTGGTGGATGGCGAGCCTTACATCCTTGAAGTGAACCCCCGCGCCAGCCGCACAGTGCCCTACATCAGCAAGGTGACGGGCATCCCGATGGTGGCGCTGGCCACCCATTGCCTGCTGGGCGGCAAATTGGCCGATTGGGGCTACACCAGCGGCTTATGGGTGCTGGACCCCGATGCCCCGGCCTGGCCGCACACGGGCAACCTCGCGCCGCAGACGGGCGGATTCATTGCCCCCGAAGCCCAAGACCCCCCGGCGAACCGACGTCCGCTGTGGGCGGTGAAGGCACCCGTTTTCAGCTTCCAAAAGTTGCGCCTCGTGGACCCGGCCCTCGGTCCGGAGATGAAATCCACCGGGGAAGTGCTGGGCCTGGATTTGTCCTACGAAGCGGCGCTCTATAAGGCGCTGGTCGCCAGCGGGGTCACGTTCCGCGCGGCGGGTCAGGTCATTCTCACCGTGCGGGACGAGGACAAACCCGAAGCCGTCGCCATAGGTCGGGAACTGGTGGATCGCGGGTACTCGCTGGGAGCGACCGAAGGCACCTTCAATGCCCTCACCGCCGCCGGGGTGCCGTGTGAGAAGCTAGAGAAGGTCTCCCATGGCGAACCCAACCTTCTTCAGCGCATCTACACGGGCGACGTGAGCCTGATGGTCAATACCCCGACCCCCGGCGCCAATTCCGCCGACTCGCTCCGCATCCGCCGGGCGTGCATCGAAACGGGCGTCGCGTGCCTCACTAGCATCGACACCGCCGGCGCGCTGGTGAAGGCGCTGGGCCACTTTGCCGACCCGATGGCGGCGGAGTGCCGGTCCATCGCCGAGTACGTTCAAGGGAAGGTAAATTAGAACCTATGGCGGATGAGCGGTTCGACGAGCCCGATGATCAAAACGAAGGTCAAGAAGAGGTTCCGTCCGCATTCTTTCCGTACCTCTCCGGCCAAGAAGAGGCACTGGGCGAAGACTTCAATCGTGAGCCCGTGGCGGTGCAGGTGGAGAACGTCTTTGCCGCCAAAACCAGTGAAAACGTCCAGCGCTTTGTGATGCTCAGCGATGGCGTACGCAAGCTGCCCATCCTGATTGGCCCGTTTGAAGCCGCCGCGATTAGCTTCGCTCTCAACGATGAACAACCCGACCGACCCCTGACGCACGACCTGTTGCGCAACATGGTGGAACGATTGGGCGGGGAAGTCACCCAGGTGCTGATCGACGATATGTGGAGCGGCACGTTCTACGCCAAAGTTTTTGTGCGCCACCAACGCGAAGACATCATGTTCGACGCCCGCCCGAGCGACGCCATTGCCCTGGCCGTGCGCACTGGCGCCCCTGTTTTTGTGGCCGAAGGCATCCTCGAGCACCACGGCCGCTAAAGAGGCAAGTCTCGAAAAGAAATCCCCGCAAAGGAAGTGCGGGGAATGGGGGAATATTTCACTCCGAAGGAAGTTCGGAGCCTCTTTATAAGTCCGAAGCCAATCGGCTTCATCGCTTTATTCTAGCAATTACGGGGCCAATTGTGTATGGATTCCCAAAAGTTCGCGCAATTCATCGAGGTGCCCAATGGTGGCATCGGGCACAGGCCCGTCCTCGGGGCGCGTTTCCACCTTTCCGGTGCGGCTGGTGGGGGGTACATCGCTGTCGCGGCGAATCCAGCAGGTGCGCCAGCCGGCATCCATGGCCGGGATGATGTCGTGGCGGTAGCTATTGCCCACCATCAGGATCTCGTGCGGGGCACATCCCGCCGCCTGGGTGGCGCGTGCCATCACGCGCGGCTCGGGTTTGCCCTCGCCCATTTCCCCTTCGATAAAGAAGTGATCGAACAGGCCTTCGATACCCAGATCACGAAGTTCTTCGCGCTGGATGTCCGCGGGGCCGTTGGTGATTACGCCCAGCACGTAGTTCGGCTTGAGTTCGTCCAAAAGTTCGCGGGCGCCCTCAAACAGGCTGAGGTACTGCGCGCGGCGGCGACCGTATTCGTCCGAAAGTCGCCACGCCAGGTGGGCATCATCAATGTCCAGCCGGAGCAAGGCTTCCCGCATCAGTTGGGTGCGGGTGACGCTGCCCTGAGAAAGATAAATCTCGTACCAGTGGCTGGTTTTGAGCGTATCGGCAAAGATCCGGAACGCTTCCACCCAGGCTTCGTGCAGTTGTTCCGCTGTGAAACCCGGCACCGGCACCACTTCCCACGTTTCGGCCAATGCGCGCTTGGCGGCATCCCAATAGCCGCACAGCGTGTCGTCCAGATCGAAGTAGATCGCTTTGACTTCGGAGAACATGGCCATGACTAATTTCGGAGGGGCTTGCCGGTATCCAGCATGTGACGAATACGGGCTTGGGTCAATCCCTCTTGAATCAGGGCGACGAACTCATGCCGTTCGCGAGTGAACGCCTCTTCGAGGTTACTGGGCTTCGAAAAGACGTGCCCCACGGCATCGGCGATCTTGCGGTCGTGGCGGGTGGCTCCGGCCTTCTCCCATTCGTCGAAGGCGCGGTCCATCATCCCGGTGAGCGGGCCGACCACGGCCGTCCACTCCGGCCAGGGGCGCGGCGCCACCGTGAGGGCGGCTTGCTTGGCATCGTGCAGCCACCGGTCGGGGTGGAAGGAAATCACATCGGTGCGGCGCAGGACGCCTTGCCGCTGAGCCAGAACGGCATTGGTGGCCAGTTCGCCCTTCGTCAGCACCTTGGCGGCTTCGACAAGGGACTTGGCGTTCTCCTGGTGGAACAGGCGCATCCTCACCGTGCCCGCCCCGCCGGGGATTAAGCCAACTTTGGCTTCGGGGTAGCCCAACTGGGCTTCCGCCGAGGCCACCACTACCGGGCAACCGAGTGCGAGTTCTAACCCGCCCCCGATGCCGTAACCGTGGATGGCCGCCACACAGGGGTGCTGGCTGAGCCGGTGGCAAGTCGCCTGGAACTTGGCCAGCGCCGCATCCACGCCCGCCCAATCTTCCTCGTCAATCCGCGAGCGGAAGAAGCTGAGGTCAAAACCGAAGGAGAAGACCTTGGCTTCGCTGGTCAGCACAAAACGCTGGTCCGGGTGGCCGTCCAGGTACGTATTGAGATCATCCAGCAACTGAGGGCTGATGGTGCCCATCTTGGTGCGCGTGCTCACCGCGTGGACGCCGTCGCCCAGGTCGCGGATATAAAGCGTATCGAACGTCTGTAGGATGGGGAAGTCGGCGATGGCCTGGTAGTTGGGTTCGGCCGGCTGCGGCACCCAGGTGCCCGCAAATGTCTTGATCGTCTTCTCCTTGTAGAACGGGCCTTCGGGGATGCCAAGACGCTCGGGGCCGATGGCGTCGATCATCGCAAACGGGCCTTGCTCCCATCCGAATCCCCACTGCATCACACGGTCGAAATCTTGGTAGCTGTAGCTGATTTCGGGGGCCAGTTGTACGGCGTACTTCAGCGCGGGCACCAGGTATTCGCGCAGGAATTCGCCGGCGGGATCCTTCAGTTCCAGACCCGCCGCGATCCGCTCACCCAGCGGCTGGCGGGCGAGGGCGTCTAGCGCTCCAAACTCGGGCTCGCGGCGCATGCGATAGGCATGGGTTTGCAGGTCAAAGCTGAGGAACTCTTGCCCTTCTTTGCGGTAGTAGCCCTGTCCGGCCTTGTTGCCGATCCAGCCCTTTTCCATCAGCACGGCCAGCGACTGCGGGGCCGTCATGCTCTGGGCCATGGCATCGTGCGGGCAGCGTTCGCGGAGGTTGTCCGCGATATCCATCATGATGTCGAGCCCGACGAGATCGTTGAGGCGGTAGGCGGCACTGCGCGGGCGGCCGAGGAACGGGCCACAAATGGCATCCACTTCTTCGATGGTCATCCCTAGGCGCTCGGTGACCTGGATGGTGGAGAACATGCTCCACATCCCGTAGCGGTTGGCGATAAATCCTGGGGTGTCCTTGGCGCGCACCACGCGGCGGGCGGCGTGATCTTCCAAGAACTCGGTGATGCGCTCCACCACGGTGGGGTCAGTGTCGCTGGTCGGGATCAGCTCCAGCAACTTGAGGTACCGCGGCGGATTAAAGAAGTGGGTGCCGAGGAAGGAGCGGCGGAACCGATCACTACGCCCTTCTCGCAGCAGTTCAATCTCCAGGCCGCTGGTGTTGGTGGTGATGATGGTGCTTTCGCTCAGGGCTTGGTCAAGCTGCTCAAAGAGGGCCCGTTTGACGTCCAGCTTTTCCACCACTGCTTCGCACACCCAGTCGGCTTCCTGCGCCCAGTGCAGGTGGGTGTAGATGCCGCCCAGGCGCACATTCTCGGCGGTTTCCGGCACCATAAAGTGGGGTGGACGGGCGCGGGTGGCACGCTCCCAAGCGGCGCGGGCCGTCTCCTCGGTGGCGTCCAGAACGGTGACCTGAAACCCGAGATTGGCCATGTGGGCGGCGATGCCGCTGCCCATGGTTCCCGCTCCGATAACACAGACATGAGCGCGTCGATTCCACATGTGACTAGGGAGGTTACCGCCCTCCTTTCCTTTCTTGTGCTTGCCGATAGTAGAATGGAACCGAATGACGCATACCATTTCTTGCAGTGAGGTACGTCCATAGGCCGCATGGGCCGACGTCCGGTCCGGCGCGAGCCGCTCCCGGATATCAACGAGAGGCTCTTTCGGTTGAAAGAGGTGCGGGTCATCGGGTCCGATGGCGCGCAACTAGGAGTCCTGGACACCCGCGACGCGGTGAACCGGGCCCAAGGTGAGGGACTTGACCTCGTTTTGGTGGCTCCCAATGCCGATCCGCCGGTGTGTCGCATCGTGGATTACGGCAAGTACAAGTACGAGCTCGCCAAGCGGACAAAGGACAACAAGCCTAAGAAGCAAGAAGTCAAGGGTATAAAAATAAGCCCGGTGATTGCGGACCACGACCTGATGGTGGCGGTTCGCTCGACGATCAAGTTCCTTGAAGAAGGCCACAAGGTGCGCGTGGTTTGCCGCTTCCGCAAGAAGCAGCTCACGCACCCCGAGGTTGGAAGGGCGCGCTTATTGAAGCTCATTGAGCGCGTGGAGGAAGTTGGGAAGCCAGACCGGGATCCCGTGATGAGCGGAATGGAAATGGTCGTGGTGATTAATCCCAAGATCATAGGAAGCAAGAAGAATGCCCAAGGCAAAACTGAAGACAAGCAAGACAGCAGCGAAGCGGTTCAAGATCTCGGGGACGGGCAAGATCATTCGGCGTAAGTCGTACAACAACCACATGTTCTTTAACAAGAGCGGTGCGCAAAAGCGACGACTAGACCAAGACGCCGAACTGAGCAAGACCGAACGCCGCCGCGTTCGCCGACTGCTCGGGCTCTGAGCCCGAGCCTCTACCACTACCGCCCGATGAGGGCTGGGAACTGGTTCGACCCCTGCTAACGCAGGAACCTAAAGGAGACAACAAAACATGGCACGAGTCAAACGCGGGATCATGCGCCAAAAGCGCCACCGCAAGATTTTGAAGAAGGCGAAGGGGTACTTCGGGCGCAAGAGTGGCGCCTTTAAGAATGCCCACGAGCAGGTAATGAAGTCGGGGCAGTACGCCTTCCGCGACCGCCGCGCGAAAAAGCGCGATTTTCGGCGGCAGTGGATTGTGCGTATCAGCGCCGCTTGCCACGAATGCGACACCAAGTACAGCGACTTGATCCACGCGATGTCCGAAAAGGGCATGCAAGTGAACCGCAAGATGCTGTCCGAACTCGCCATTGCCGACATGGACGCGTTCCGCGCGGTCGTGAAGGAAGCCTTGGCCTAACTTCTTCTTCCATTCCAAAAAGCAAAACGCCCCTTGAGCCCGGATCCGGGCCGCGAGGGGCGTTCTTGTTTGCGCTTTAGGCGGCCTAAAAAACGCCGTTGGGGAAGGCGCCGCCGCGTTCGTATTCCGGCAACACCATGTGGCGGATGGCCTTGAGATGGGTCGCCACAAAATCCGCGCCGGCTTGGAGGCACGGTTGGGGATTCTCGGTGACGGCCCGTCCGCCCACCCCAATCGCAAATTGCTTCTCGGCTCCCCGGCTGTCATCCAGCCGCGCCACTAGTTCAATGCAATCGGGCAGAGACTCGGCGGTGGCACAGCTCACCATCACCATTTCCGGAGAATGCTCCAGCGCGGCCTTCACAAAGGCCTCGGTGGGCACGTTCGCGCCCAGGTACATCACGCGCCAGCCGGCCATGCGCATCACGTCGGCCACCATGCGCGCGCCAATGGAGTGCCAGTTGCCCGCACAGCAGCCCACCAGGGCCGTATTGGGGCTGGATGGAGCCGGGACGGCAGAGAAGTGCGAGACGCGCGCCATCAGACGCTCGACGATGGCGCTGGCGAGGTGCTCTTGGCCTTCGTCAATAGCTTCCACCATCCACCACTCGCCCACCATGCCCATGGACTCGGCAAAGAGTTGCTCGTAAATCGTTTCGGGTTCTTCTTGCACCCGTAGGAGCGAATCGACAATCTGGGTGCACTCGGCCTCGTTGGCGGCGCAGGCTGCGCGGGCGAACTTCTTCACCAGGTTGCGGTCGAGCACCACTTCTGGCTCGTCCGCCACGTCTTGGGGGCTCAGGAGGTTAGTAAGGGCCGTTTCCACGTCTGGCCCGGCCAGGCTGTAATACACCTGCCGCCCGACCTTGTGCGAGCGAATGATGCCCTTCGAGCGGAGCTTGGCCAGGTGGTTGCTCACATTAGGCTGCTTGAGGCCACTGGCTTGCACGAGTTCGGTGACGTTGCGAGGGCCACTTTTGAGCTCGGCCAGGATCACGCGCTTAGAGACCTCGCTGATCTCGCGCAACAAAAGCATGACGATGTCCATGACGTGACCTGAGTGATATTTTACTGATATATCAGCCCAAAAGGTTGTCTCACCTGGCAGGTTTGACGAAACAAAGCACCCGGAGGTTCACTTAAGGAACCTCCGGGCGTGGATTTGGACTTCGAACGCGAGCTTACGCGCGTCGTCGGCGTCGGGCGAGAGCGAGCAGACCGGCACCCAGGGCGATCATGCTGGCCGGTTCCGGCACCGCCGCCGCCATGAAGTCTTGGTTGCTCTTGCCAAGCGGGCCGTGGTTCTTAGCCTCGTACCACACGGCGGCGGCACTCGTTTGACTCACAGACTGCTGCAGGAAGGTGTTGGCCGCCAGCATGGTGTCGGTGGAGACGTTGCTGGTGCGGAAGCGACCCTTGGAGAAGCCGTCGCCGTTGTCGTAGATCACGTCCCACACGGCGAGCTGCAGGGCAGCGCCTTGGGCCTTGCTGGTCACGGTCGAAGAGAACGTGTTGAGCAGGTAGGCGGCGCGCGTGGCGTTGGGGCCTTGCTGGGCGATCGGCTTGACGTTGACGTCGTACTTCTGACCGTTGGTGTTCCAGTGGTCAAGGTCCACGCAGAGACCGAAGTGGTCCGGACCACCATTCAGGGAGAGTCGGGCCAAGCCCGCGCCCACCGTCAGGCTGGCACCGTCGTACTTGATGGTGACGTTCTGGCTCTTGTTGGTATCCAGACCCTTAAAGGTCAACGTGTCTGCTTGGGCAAACACCGCCGCGCCCACGAGAATGCTCGCGCCAAAGAATCGATTGAACTTCATGATAAGTGCTCCCGGTTTCACAAACTGAGACGCACAAAGTATGCCAATTCAAAATGCGAGAAGGGGGTGGTTTTGAGCCTGGAAACGCGAAAGCCGGTAATCTTGCGGAACAAACCCCGTAAGTTCGCTTGGTGAAAATCTATGCCTAGCGCGGGGGGAGATATCCGGCCACGATGATCGCCTGGGTCGGCTTATGAATGAGGTAAGCAAATGTACCAGGACCGGTGCCGGGCTTCCAGTTCCCCACAACCACACTTTTTAATCCATCCACCGTGCTATGGCGATTCAACTCTTGATTGATGCCCCGGAGATCATTGTCTTCTAGCAGATAACCCCAACCGAGAGTGTTGGCGTTGGAGGCAAGGTCGAAGTCCAACGTTTGCGTGGGGGGCCAGGGCACGTCGTAAGGCTGGTCCAGGGCTTCAAGCGTGGGGAGCGGACCCGAGAGCGGCTGGCGGGAGAACACCCACTGGAGATCCGTTCCGCCATCGGCTACGCCAAATTCTTTGTCCTTGGTGGCACGCGCGTCTCCGACAGTCACCCGGGCTAAAGCGGCGGCAATGATGGCATCTTGGGCTCCCAGGCTGGCAAATGGGCTCGGGAAGGCGGTGTCCCGGCTTTGCGCCCAACGTTCCAACTCCTTGCGCGCACCCACGCGGGCACTGCCCAGCCGGTACACATCCACCTCCAGGTACTTGGCCATCTCGTTGACGTAGCCACTCACGGGGGTGACGGGCCACACCATCCAGATGCCGGCGCCGTGCTGGTAGTCCGGAATCTTGTTGAGGTCCGCGAGGCGACGCCGGAGAACCACGTGGTACGTCAGGTCGTCTTCGGCCGGGATTTGGAGCGTCTCGGAGAGTCGCTTGTACGTTTCCCCATCGGAAGCCCGGAGCAAGGCCCCCAACACCCGCAGAACCGAATCATGGGCCAAGAAAAGTGGCTCAGGCTCTTTCTGCGCTTTCACTAGCGCGGCCAGGGATTGCTGGGCCACCCGATTTTGGGCGGTGACAAAGGTGCGTTCGGCCTCCGGAGTCACCTTGATTTCGGCCGCCGAGAAAGCGCTTTCCGTCAGGCGAGGCGCGGTGTTAATGGGCGAGGTGCAGGCCGCGGCCAGCCCTAGCGCCACCAATCCCAGCGGAATCAGCCTAAGCCGGTTCACCCAAATACGCCTCAATGACCTTCGGGTTGTTGCGAATGGCATCGGGCGGACCTTGGGCAATCTCTTCGCCGTGGTCAAGCACCACAATCCGCTCGCAAAGCCCCATAACAAAGCGCATGTCGTGTTCAATCACCAGCACCGTCTTGTTGAGTTCGTCTCGGATCCGGCGCACGGTGTAGAGCAGCTCTTCCTTTTCTTGCGGGTTCATCCCGGCGGCGGGCTCGTCCAGCAGGATGAGTTCCGGGTCGGTGGCGAGGGCGCGGGCGATTTCGAGTCGGCGTTGCTTGCCGTAGCTCATGTCGGCACTCCTGTGGTTGGCGTAGTCCGCCAGGTTCACCAACTCCAGCAAGTGCATGGAGCGCTCGCGCAGGGCCTTGGTTTCGGCGACGGAGTTCGGGGCGAGGAGCAAGGCTCCCACCAAGGGGACACGGTGGCGCAGGTGCGCCCCGATCATTACGTTCTCCACGCTGCTGAGCGCGCTGAAGAGACGAATGTTCTGGAAGGTGCGGCAGATCCCGCGGGTAGCAATCTTGTTCGGGGCGAGGCCGCCAATCGGCTGACCCTGGAAGTAGATCTCCCCGCTGGTCGGCTTGTAAACCCCAGTAATGAGGTTAAAGCACGTGGTTTTCCCGGCGCCGTTGGGGCCGATGAGGCCGAAGATGTCGCCGCGATTGAGCTGGAAAGAAACCTTGTTGACGGCCGTGAGACCGCCGAACTTGATCGTCGCTTCGTCTAGCCGCAGGATCGGTTGCGCTTCGCTCACGCGGCACCTCCCTCCGTGGCCGGAGCCGGGCGCTTGCGGAACCAATGCCAGCCAATCTCGTGGTGGCCAAAGATGCCCTGGGGCCGCAGCAACATGAGCGCGATGAGCACGACCGCAAAGACGGCGTAGCGCAGGATGTCGATGCCGAAGGCCAGCGTCTTGAGCGTGGGCGAGAGGTGCAAGATGGTCTGGAACAGGAAGCCCAGCGGGATCACCGCCAACCACGCACCGGCGTAAAAGCCCAGCTTCTTGCCCTTCTCGTGCACGTTGGTTTGAATCCACTTGCTGGCCGCCACGGCAATCATGATGGCGACGAGGATGCCCATAAAGAGGCCCGCGTTCATCTCGTAGGCTTTGCCCTGCGCGTCGGTGAGGGTGCGCAGGTATTCCGGAATGGCGAACAGCACGACCGCCGCCAGCGCCGATCCCGTGATGGAACCCGTGCCCCCCAGCACCACCATGGTGAGAATGATGAAGCTCATTTCCATGGGGAAGGTGCGTGGGCTGATGAAGGCCTCCGTGTGCGCCAGGACGGCCCCGGCGGCCCCCGCAAACGCTGCCCCGATGACAAAGGCGACCACTTTGGTCATGGTCACATTCACGCCCATCGCGAGGCCCGCCACTTCATCTTCGCGCACGGCAAGGAAGGTGAGACCGTGGGTCGTCTTGAGCAGGTTGCGGCAAAGGGCGATGCAGGCCACCATCAGCAGCAAGGACCACCATAGGAACTGAACCTTGGGGGCCACCGGCATGCCGTAAGAGCCGCCGAGGGATTCGGTGGCGTTGGTGACGATGCGAATGATTTCTCCGAAACCGAGCGTGACAATGGCCAGATAGTCACCCCGGAGGCGCAGGGAAGGCAAGCCGACGATGAACCCAAAGGTGGCCGCCACCAGGGCGCCCAGTAGGGTCATCACGGCCAAGAGCTGCGGATGCGGCATCGAGGTAAAGGCGGGGTTCTTGCTGAGGGTGCCGGCGGTATAAGCGCCAATCATCGCGAAGGCCGCGTGGCCGATGGAGAACTGCCCAGTAATCCCGTTGATGAGGTTGAGGCTCACCGCGAGGATGACGAAAAGGGAAGCCAGGATGAGCAGGCGATACTGCGCGGGCGCCGCGGCCAGCACCACGCGATCCAGCGCGAAGCACAGCGCCACTACCCCGACAATGGAGGCCAAACGCACGGGCCAGAAGGATTTCATTTAGACCTTCTCCACCGCTGCCGAACCCATGATTCCGCCCGGGCGGAACAGCAAAACAAGAATGAGGATAACGAAGGCCACCGCATCGCGGTAGGAGCCATAACCCAGCCACACCACCAGGGTTTCGGCCATGCCCATGAGCAGGCCACCCAGCACCGCGCCGGGAATGCTACCAATGCCACCCAGAACGGCGGCGACGAACGCCTTGACGCCCGGCTGCACCCCGGAGAAGGTGGTCATCGGCGTGCCGAGGAACGTGGTGTTCATCATCGCACCCGCACCGGCAAGGGCCGAGCCGATAAAGAAGGTGAGGGTTACGACCTTATTGACGTTGATCCCCATGAGCGAGGCGGTGTCAAAGTCGTGGCTGGCCGCCCGCATGGCGCGCCCCATCTTGCTAAAGTTGACCAGCAAATTGAGGCCGAGCATGAGCAGGATGGAGGTGATGAACATCACCACCTGGCCGCGCGGTAAGACAATTTCGGAACGCTGGGCGTTCACCACCGTTTGTGCCTTGTTGAACTCCTGATCGGCGCGGTTCTTCTCGTCGCGGATGGCGACCCCGGCCGGGCTCAGGTCGAACTTGCTGCGCTCCTGCTTGATCTGTTCATCGAACTCGCGGGTGCGCTGGTCCAGCGTGGCCTTGGCGGCCGCAAGAGCGGCCACGGATTCGCCACTCGGCTGGCTCAAGGTGATGCGCCACTCGCCTCGGTAGGGGTTCACCTTTTCCGAGATGGAGGGCGGCGGGGAATTAGGCAAGAAGAGGGCCCCGGCGTATTGCAAGAGCAAGGAGACGCCAATGGCCGTAATCAGGGCCGCGATGCGGGGTTGGGACCGCATCGGGCGATAAGCAAGAAACTCGATGAGCAGGCCGATAAAGCCGCAGATCAGCATGCTGGCAATGAGCATGAGACCGAGGAGAAGCAAAGACCCTTCTCGGGTGGAGTTCTGCATCAACGCGTCTTGCGTAAAGCCGAACTGCCACGAGATGAACAGGGCGACGTAGCCACCCAGCATATAGACTTCACCGTGGGCGAAGTTGATCAGCCGGAGTACCCCATAAACCATGGTGTAGCCCAGCGCGATCAGGGCGTAAATCGCCCCGAGTAAGAGTCCGTTCACTAGCTGCTGGGGCAGAACTGAGAAACTCAGATCTGCCCACAGCGGGAGGCCGCTCATCATGCGGCGTTTACTTGGCCATCACGGCGTCGGCTTCGAACGCCTTGGCGAACTTCTGGCCTTCCTTCGTGACTTCAACCACCAGCGCGCGCTTGGCGGGGTCGCCATTGCGCCCCTTGAGCGTGATCGCGCCGCTGACGCCGGGGAAGTTCTCCGTGTTCTCCAGAGCGTTGATGACCATCATCGAATCCACCGGCTTGTTGGCCGCCTTGGCTTCCATGATCGCGCGCTTCACCGCGTCCACCATCAGCTTGGTCGAGTCGTAGCCCAGGGCGCCCATGGTGGTACCCGGGTTGGCGTTGTACTTCTTCTTCCAAGCGTCGAGGAACGCCTTGACTTCGGGTCGGTCTTCCAGGCTGTTGTAGTGGTTGCAGAAGTAACCACCCACAATGGCGTCGCCGCCGCTCGTCAGGAGTTGGTCGCTATCCCAGCCATCGCCGCCCAGCAGGGGCTGCGTGGTCATGCCGGCTTCGCGGATTTGGCGGGCCAGGGGGCCAACTTCGTTGAAGTAGCCGCTCAGGAAAATGCCGTCCGGGTTCTTGGCCTTGGTGTTGGCAATCGGACCAGCAAACTGCGTGTCCTTGGTTTGGTAGAACTGCTCGTCCACGATTTCGCCGCCCAGTTCCTTGAACTTCGCGGAGAAGCTTTCGCTGAGACCCGTGGAGTACGGCTGCGCCTTGTCAGTGAACATAGCCATCTTGCGCAGGCCAAGGTCTTCGTAGGCGAACTTGGCCATCACGGGGCCTTGCAGGGCGTCCGTGTAGCACACGCGGAAGAAGTGGCTACCCTTGGCGCTCAGATCGGTGCGAGTGGCACCCACAGCGACCAGCGGGAGGCTGTTGCTAAAGGCGACGTCGGAGATAGTGGCGGTGATGCCGCTGGCGACTTCACCGATCAGTCCAATGACGCCTTGGTTCACCAGCTGCTCGGCGGCGTTCTTGCCTTGCACCGGGTCACTGTTGCTGTCTTGCACCACGAGCTGAATCTCGTGACCTTCAATGATCAACTTGTTCGGATCACCGTCGGCGGTGTCGGCGGCCAGTTCGGCCATGGCCAGGGCCGCGCCGTTGCTGCTGTCTTCACCCCAGGGTCGGAGTTCGCCTTGGCGGCTGGCAACGAGGCCGATGCGGATGACTTCGCCGTCCTTCACGGTGAAGGGCGCCTTGGTGGGGGCCGGTCGGGCCGAAGTCGTCGTGCCGCCTTCGGTGGTACCGCCACCGGAGGGAGTCGTGCCGCCATCGTTGGGGGCCGGAGTGCTCGAGTTGCAAGCAGACAGGGCTACAGCGGCGAAAGCCGCCACAAACCCGAGGGACCATTTTTGCGTTGTATGCGTCATGACAATGCCCAACCTTACGTTGCGAGCTAAGGAAACCCTCAGCTGTGCCGATGGAGTATACAGAAACCAAGCGTCCCTGGCAACCGTAAGGGGACCCCGCTCGTCTAAACCACCATGCTCTCCCTCGGAATTCTTCTCGCCTCGGCCGGATCTGCGTCCAGCCCCTCGGGCATCAACGCGCAGACCGCTCCCATCCGGGTTCCTTTCCGTACTGCCGACAGCGCCATTATCGTGGACGCCAAAGTCAACGGCCGCCCGGTCGCTCTTATGTTTGACTCCGGCTTCTCGGGGCATATCAAGCTCGGCGAGCACGTGAACGTCGGCCCGGCGAGCGGCACCATGACGCTCCGCGACTTTGTGGGGCAGTTCCAGGCCAAGACCGTGAAGCTGAACCTGCTGGAATTGGGCGATGAGAAGCTCAGCCCGCCGGACGGGGAGATCGTGCAGATGGGCGGCGACTACACCGAATCGTACGGCATGCGCTGCGACGGCATCCTGGGCTTGGCACCGTTCACCCAAGGGCCGATGGAGATCAACTTTGAGCGCAAAGAGTTTGTTTTCTATCCCAAATCGTTCGACATCCGCACCAAGACGCCGGATAACAAGAAGACCTTTTTGGTAAAGATGCTGCCTGCGGGCAACGACTCGATTGAATTGCGGGTGGAGACGGGCAATGGGGAGCGCATGAACCTGGCCCTCGACACCGGCAACGGGTTCTATGCCACCACGCACAAGGACGTTCTGGAGCGCATCAAGCTCTGGCAACCCGGCACGACGCCCTCGTTCCAGCGGTTTAGCTTCGTGGCCAGTGGCCCCGTGGCCAGCTGGGACATCATGATGAAGGACCTCACGATTTTCGGCGTGCCGGTGGAGCAGAGCGTATGGAACATCATCGACCTGCCCAGCAGCTCCGCCGAAAGCGATGGGACGGTGGGCTTTGGGTTCCTTAAGAACTTCAATGTGATCGTGGACATCCCGCGCCGCCACGTGTGGCTGGAAAACTTCAGCGGCAAGACGGCGGATGAGCAGGAAGGCGACGTGGGGATGATGTCGTACTACGACCGCAACGCCAAGCGGATCGTCATTTGGAATGTGATTCCGAACTCGCCGGCCGAGCGCATGGGCGTCAAGCGAGGCGACCAAGTGATTGGCATCAACGGCCGAGATGTCTCCACCCTGGGTTGGCGACAGATCAACGATCTGCTGCGCGGGGAACCGGGGAGCGAGGTCTTGGTGGATCTCTCCCGGGGTGGTTCGCTGCAGCGTTTGACCTTCAAGCGCGAACTGCTGGTCAACCAAACCCTTTAATCGGGAACGTTCACCAGGCGGGCAAATTCCAGCATCACCTCATCGAGCATGGGCTCGGTGAGGGTGCCGGTTTGCGTGTTCTGCTGGCTGGGGTGGTAGCTGGCCAGCACCGTGAGCTCGCCGTGCGGGGCGTGGGCGCCATGCCCAAACTTGACCGGCGGACGGGCGCCCAGGGTGCGCCAGGTGCTCTCCCAGGCCAGGGAACCAAGGCACAGGATGGCGCGCCACGGCCGCAAGGCCAGCGTTTGCACCATGTAGGAGTGGCACGTGCGCATCTCGTCGGGCGTGGGCTTGTTACCGGGGGGCGCGCAGTGGTTCATGGCCGTAATCATCACGCCGTGGAGCCGGAGCCCATCCTCGCGGTGGGTGGATTCGGGTTGCGAGGCCAAACCGGCCCGGTGCATCGCTCGGTAGAGCCAATCGCCGCTGCGGTCGCCGGTAAACATCCGCCCCGTGCGGTTCGCACCGTGGGCCGCCGGAGCCAAGCCGACGATGAGGCCGGTGGCGGCCGGATCACCGAAGTTGGGCACGGGCCGCCCCCAGTAGGTTTCGTCTTTGTAGGCCCGTCGCTTCACTTGGGCCACGGTTTCTCGCCACTCCACCAGGCGTGGGCAGGCCCGACACGCCACAATATCAGCGTTCAATGCGTCAAATGAGTGGAGGTCCTTCATGCCGATTTACGAGTACGAACTGATTGACGACGAGTGCCCGATGTGCCCGTCGCCGTTTGGCGTGCTTCAAAGTGTAAACGAAGATGCCCTGACCGAATGCCCCTTTTGCCACAAGCCGTGCAAGCGAGTGGTGAGCCAGGTGCAGATCAAGATGGCCAAAGACGCTAGCGCCGACAAGGCCGCCAAACACGGGCTGAGCACCTTCCGGCGGGCGCAATCCGGAACTTGGGAAAAAGTAGCTGGTCCCGGCGTGGACGTGATCCAGGGCAATCCGGACGACGTGAAGGACGAGAAGAAGAAGGTCGTTGACCTCGACAAGGGCTCGTCTTAGCCTCGGCGAGCCGGACGGGCTGTTATAATCACTATATGATCGCGTCTTGCATCCTGGCGGGAATCTCCGCGCTGGCTATGACCGTGCCGAACAAGGTGTCCGGGCAAGAACCCGAGTTCAAGATGCGCAACTACATCCTGTGCGTCCTGGAAACGGCCCCCAATGCGCCGTTGGTGGAATCCGTGGTGCTTAACGAACTCCAAGCGGACCACCTGGAGTTCTTGGAAGGGCTGCGAAAGCAGAAGCGGGCCCTCGCCATTGGGCCGCTGGAGGAAGCGGGGACCATGCGCGGCCTGGTGTTCTTCGACGCGGAGAAGGTGGACAAGCCCAAGGAATGGATGGCGAGCGAACCGATGATCAAGCGGGGCTTGCTGAAGCCGCGTTTTGTCACGTGGTACGCCAGCGACAAAACCTTCCGCCCGGGGGGTGAGTTCCTGGATCTGGAAGCGCTGTGGTTCGCCAAGCTAGATCGGCCGGAGGGCCTGCCTGCCCTCGATGCCGCGACCTCCCAAACCCTGGGTGAGGCGCACATGGCCAACATCAACCTCATGGCAAAGGAGGAGATTCTGCTCGCCGCCGGCCCCATGGGCGAGGATGCGGGCAATTGGCGCGGCATTTACATCTTTGCCGACCGAGAACGAGCGGAGATTGAGGCGGCCGTGATGCGGGATGCGATGTTTAAGCAAGGGCGACTCAAGCTCGGGCTGTATCGTTGGTACACCAGTCGGGGCACGTTTGGCCCCGTAGAAGGCGGCTAGGCCCCGATCCCCTGAGTCTGGATCCGCTGGATGAGGTGGATCACGGTCTCCTGCACTTCGCTGGCGTTCTGCCCGAGGGGCGGCTCGAGGTCGTCAAAGCGGTCCAGTTGCCACTCCGGCGGGAGGCCGAGCATCATGTCGTCTTCTAGCGGCCGCCCCAGCAGAGTCATGATGGCCGCCACCCACATTCGGGGCACGGTCTGCAGGCTGTAGCCACCGCCGCCGCTGGCCACAATCGGCAACCTAAGGTTTTTCACCGCTTGCACCGCGCCCCGCCAGTGCTGGGCGCTGACATTGAGGTGGGCCAGGGGGTCGAGTCCATGGGCGTCAGTACCCATCTGCAGCACCACGGCCTCGGGGCGATAAGCCGTGGTGGCGGCGTCCAGAACCCGGCGGAAACCTTCCAGCCATACATCCCCGGTGGTGCCAGCGGGCATGGGCAGGTTGAGGGCGGTGCCGAAGTCGTCCGTTTCGGACCACTCGCCGGTGCCCGGCCAGAGCGTGCGGGGATTCTCATGAATCGAGAAGGTCAGCACGCGCGGATCATTCCAAAACAGGGCCTGAACGCCGTCACCGTGGTGCACGTCAATGTCCACGTAGAGGACGCGCTCGAAACGGGCCTTCAGCATCTGGGCAATGAGCGCGACGTCATTGAAAATGCAGAAACCGGCCGCCTTGCCGCGCATGGCGTGGTGCAACCCTCCCGCGATGTTGAAAGCCAGGGGCTGGTGGTCCAGCACCGCCCGGGCGGCTTGTACGGCCCCGCCGCAATAGGCGAAGCTGGCCTCGGCCATGCCCGCAAACGGGGGGTTGTCGCTGCTGGAGAAACCCGCTTGATGGCGTTTGTGATCGTCGATGTTGTCCCCTCGGGAAAGAGCCTCGACGACCTCAATATAGTCGCGGCTATGCACTTGGGCGACTTCATCGGCGGTGGCTAGGCCGGGGTCGCGGATGGGGAGATCGGGGGCGCACAGTTCCAACAAAGCCATCGTCCGTCGCAGACGCTCGGGCTTGAGAGGATGCTGCGGCCCGAAGGTGTACGTCAGCATCCGCGGATGGAAGAAAAAGGGCGCCATGGCCGAGCCGGAATCCTACCCCTCTCGCCCGGGCGGGCGTAGACTGAGCGTATGCCCATGCGCCGCATGCCGCAGCCCCTGGGGCGGACGAACGAGACCTACCCGCCCGTGTGGCTGAGGCTGGAGATGCCCGCTTTACCGGAACAGGATTCGGTGGCGGAGATGGTGGGGGCGGCGGTAGCCAGCGGGTGCCCGCTGGACGTGAGCGTAGGGACCTCGATCTGGGGGCCGCACCTGGTGGCGCACCAACCGGTATTGCTGGCGCGCAGCACCTTTGAGATTGAGCACGCGCAGGATCGGAACCATGCGTTTGACCTCGTGAGCGCGCACCTCATCATGACTCTGTCGTCGCTTACCCGGCCGATGCTGGATTTCTATTGCCTGCGTATTCGCCGGGCAGTAGAAGAGTTCCAACTGGACGGGGCGCTGGAGGCCTTGGAAACCGCCCGCCAGGATGGCCTGGTGCGTATGGTGGGCTTTGCCCCGCAGGGGTCTTCGCTGGCGGCCATGAGCCTGTGGCAGTTCCACGATGCCTTTGACATCGTGCTGGTGCCTTCGTCCGATGCCGTGATGGCCGAGACTCTGGTGCCGCTGGCGCAGTCGCGCCGGGTCGGCGTCGTATGGGATGGCGGGGAACCGCGGGTTGACCAGGCAACGCTGGTGACCGTGAAATCCGCGCAAGATGTGGCCCGTTACACGGAGGGCGTATGAAAGTTGCCGTGATTGGGGCCGGGATCTCGGGCCTCGCTACGGCCATGCACCTGGAGCGGGCGGGCGTGGACGTCACAATCTATGAGGCGCGCGAACGGGTGGGCGGCAACCTGCATACGGTGGCCCTCGAAGACGATTTTTATGAAGCCGGTGGAGAGTGGATTGATGCCGAACATTACCGATGCCTGGCTCTTCTGGAGTCCTTTGGCACGCCGGCCTCACCAGCCGATGAGCGGCCCTCGCGGTTGCTTTCGGGCGGGGAGTTCCGGGATGACGACGACATCTGGGAGGACGCCATGGCCGACCTCTCGCATGTCCACGAGGAAGCGAAACGCATTGCCGGCCAACTGCCAGAGCGGGTGTGGGATTCGGCTGAATGGCGTGGCTGGGACGAGCGCACGGTGGCCGACTTTGTGACGGACTTTGCCATCTCCCCGCACGGCAAGTGGCTGGCGCGGGCGATGCTCCGCAGCGACGAAGGCCAGGATATCGAGTCGGTCGGCCTGCTGGGTTGGCTGGATGCTTATCGCAACTATATGCAACGCGGGGCCAACCAGGATGGCATGAGTTCGTACCGTTTTCCGGAAGGTGCCCAGCGGCTCTGTGAACGGATGCGAGGCACCCTCAAGGGGGATGTGCACCTCCTCACACCCGTGCGCAAGCTCACCCACGATGAACACAGTGTCACGGTCCACACCGGCGAGGCGGACGAGCGCTACGACCACGTGGTGATGACCCTGCCGCCGCAGCTCTTGAAGGATTTTGTGTTCGATCCGGCCCCCGGCGGCACCCTGCCCAATGCCTGGCGCGCGGCCCCGCGGGCGCCCACAAATAAGGTGGCGCTGGAGTTCGACCAGCCGTTTTGGGAGACGGAAGACTGGGGCGGCGCGCTGCTGTGCGACCTCCCCATTCAGCAGGTGTGGAGCGGGGCCCGGGGGCCTCGGTCCGTGCTGCTTTGCTACATCTGCGGGGCCGAAGCCGAGTTCATTTCGGGCTTGCCGCCGGATCAAGTAGTGGCGCGCACGCTCAGAGCCCTGGACGAAACCCACCCCGGCGCCAAGCGCCACTTTGTGCGGGGGCAATTCCATGATTGGGTGAGCGACCCGTGGAGCCAGGGCGGATTCACCTACTCCGC
>CAZDWU010000041.1:0-19216 GCA_964509165.1 uncultured Chthonomonas sp.
CGCGATCATCGCACCCTTGCCGCCCTGATCCATTACGCCGGTATCCCCTTCCCCTGGATGGGCGCGATTGTGGGTTACTTTGTGGCCATGGCCACCGGCAATCAGTACGCCCGCTACCACGCCGCACGCGCATTCCTCGGCGAAGTTGCCGCCCTCATGGTCACGGCCACGGTCATCATCATCTCGCTCATCATGAGCATCCCCAGTGCCCAACTGGTGCTGCAAGGCCAGTGGGATCAAATCGACTGGGTGGCCCTCATCGTCAAGTCGGTGGTGGTGTGGCTGATGCTGGCCCTGTTCGGGCTGTGGAACACCGTCAGTAGCATCATCCAGGGCACCCGCGCCTTGCGCCAAGAAGAGTGGGGCAAGAACCGGGGCCTCGATCGCCTCGCCCTCAAGCTCTCCGGCAACACCCACCGCCACCCCAGCCTGAGCGGACCCGTCACCCGCGTTTAGCCGAACGCACCACCCGGGAACTCCGCCCCCGGCGGAATGTCTTTCTCTCCCTAAGGGTGCGAGAGTTCGTTCGTTTTGTGGGCATTCAAGTCCAGAGCGCGCAGTGCGCCCTGTGGCTTTTCGCCTGTGGTTTCTTAAGCGCCTACAGCCCCTGGCCGCGCTACGATGCCTTGCTCATTGCGTGCCTGGGCATCCAAGTGGGCTTGGTCTTGGCCAAGCAAGAAACGTGGCGCGAGTCCCTCGCCCTCAGCGCTTTCCACCTTCTCGGCCTCGGGCTTGAGATTTACAAGGTCCACCACGGCTCGTGGCAATACACGGCCCCCGGAAACTGGCGCATCGCGGATGTGCCCCTCTTTAGCGGGTTTATGTACGCCGCCGTGGCCAGCTATCTGCTGCAAGCCTGGCGGAGGTTCGATCTCAAGTTCGGCTACTGGCCCCGGCCCGCCGCCGCCCTCCTCTTGGCGCTGGCGATTTATGCCAATTTCTTCCTCAACCGCTGGCTGGGGGATTTCCGGTGGATCATCGGGGTCTTTGCCCTGGCTATTTTCTGGCGAACCTACGTGGACTTCACCGTTACCCGGCGCTGGCGCATGCCTCTGCCCCTGGCGTTCTTCCTCATCGGGCTGTTTATCTACTTCGCCGAGAACTTATGCACGCTCATGGGGTTGTATTCCTATCCCCACCAGATCGGCGTGTGGTCGCCGGTGGGCATCGGCAAGCTCTCCTCGTGGGTGCTGCTCTGCATCGTGAGCGTGCTGGTGGTGGCGGCGGTGCGGCGGGACACTTTGGCCTTCGGCGTCCGTGAAGGCGAAACCGCGCAGCGGCTGATTCCTAAGCGAGGAAGTTAGCCCGGGCCGGCGTGCGCAGGGCCAAGTCCACTTGCTGCACCCAGTGGGCGACTTCACTGGGCTCTAATTGCAGGTGGCTGAGGGCCTCCATGCGCGGGCTGAATTCGAGATACGTCGGGGCAATCTCGCGGGCAAAGCGGGCGCGGCTGTCTTCGGCCCGCCGTCCGTGGACCGACACATCGCGGTGGCAGCGGCGCTCTTCGGCTTCGGCGAGGTCGATGCGAATCAGCACGCTCAGGTCCGTCCGCTCCACCAACTGCGGCTGGGTGAGCGCGTACTGGCCTTCCACAATCACGGTGGGGCGGGGATTCCGGCGGTGAAACGCAATGCGCCGACAACGGGTGTAGCAATACTGCGGCACCTCCACCGGTCGGCCTTCCTTGAGCTCATCCAGGTGCGCCAGCAGCAGTTCCCAGTCCGTCAGGGCCGGGTCTTCAAAGTTGGTGGCTTCCAGCGCATCCGGATCGGTCTCTCGGTAGTAGTCATCCACGCACAGCACCACGGCATCCATGCGCTGGGCCAAAGCCTGCGCGAGCGTGGACTTGCCACTGCCACTGATGCCGCTAATGGCGATAACTTGCGGAGATGACACCATGAGAGCCCTGCCTAAGGTACCCAGAATCGGGGCGGCAAGAGGGGGGCGGGCCGCCGCAATACCCCGGCGGGGTTGCCAGGTCACGATAAACTGCAACCCTCGTGCGAACCGAGACGTTCGACTTCATCGTGATCGGCAGCGGCCTGGCCGGGCTTAGCTTTGCCCTCCACGCCGCCCCCCACGGTCGGGTGGCGATTCTTACCAAGGGCACCGTCACCGATAGCAACACCAGCTGGGCGCAGGGCGGCATCGCCGCCGCCGTCGGCGAAAGCGATAGCTGGAAGCTGCACGAAGAGGACACCCTCGTGGCCGGCGCGGGATTGAATGACCCCGAGGCCGTACGGTTTTTGGTCCAGCAGGCTCCCGGCGCCATTGAGTGGCTCACCAGCCTGGGGGCTCGATTTGACCTCGCCCTCGGCCGTGAAGGCGGCCACAGCCGCAACCGCATTGTCCACCACGCCGACCGCACCGGGTGGGAAGTCGAGCGCGCCGTGGCCAGTGCCGTGCGCGCCAACCCCCAACTGACGGTGTACGAAAGGGCCTTCGTCACGGATTTGATTTTCAAGGATGGACAGGTCTGCGGGGCGATGGCCCATGTGAATGAAATGGGGGCTCGCGCCTTCATTGGGCGGGCCGTGGTGCTGGCCACGGGCGGCTGCGGCAAGATCTATGCGCATACCACCAACCCGCTGGTGGCCACGGCCGATGGCATTGGGCTGGGGCACCGCGTGGGAGCCGAAATCAAGGACATGGAGTTCATGCAGTTCCACCCCACCGTTCTGGAACACGCCCAACTCAAAGGATTCCTGTTGACCGAAGCCCTGCGAGGGGCGGGTGCCACCCTCCGCAACCACCGGGGTGAGCGCTTCATGTACGAATATGACGAGCGCCTGGAACTGGCCCCGCGCGACGTGGTGGCCCGGGCGATTGAATCTGAGATGAAGCGCCTGGACACGTGGTGCGTCTACCTGGATGCCACCCACCTGAAGCCCGAAGATTTGCAACACGAGTTCCCCACTATTTGGGAGCGCCTGCGGGGGGTCGGGCTCAAGCTCGAGCGCGACTGGATCCCGGTCGTACCGGCCCAGCACTACGCCTGTGGAGGCTTGGTGACCAACCTGCACGGACAGACCTCAGTGCCGGGACTGTATGCCGCCGGCGAAGTGGCGCGCACCGGGGTTCACGGTGCCAACCGCTTAGCCAGCAATAGCCTGCTGGAAGCCTTGGTTTTTGCCCACGCGGTGGCCGACCATGTGGCGGCCAATCCTCGCCCCTTGCCGGAGTTGAAGGGGGAAGTCACCCCGAGCCAGACGATCCCGGAAGCCGATGCGATCCGCATTCGGCACCGCTTGCAATCCTTGATGACCCGGTACGCGGGCGTCTTCCGCAGCACCGCGGGACTCCAAACCGCCGTCCGGGAGATCGAGGCCTTGCGTCAAGAGTACGAATCGCTAAGAGGTGCCCCGTTCTCGGCATACGCGCACGAGGCCTATAACCTGCTGGTGGCGGCTGGCTACGTGGTGGAGCAAGCCTTGGCCCGCAAGGAGAATATCGGCCTGCACTTCAATGCCGACCTGGCCAGCACTAACCCGCCGGAGTCGCCGGGGGCGTAGGCGCGCTCGGTCGCGGGACAAACCAAGTCGGAATGAGCGGACCGGCCGGGTCAATCTTGATCATCAGGCGCACCGGGCCGGCTTTTTCGGCTTGGCCTTGCATCAACCAGGTGCCTTCCTTCTCCACCAACTTGGGCTGAAGGACGTTGGTGGATCCCGCCGGGATGAAGCGCAACGGCGCCGGGTACGCCAGCTGAATCTCAAAGGGTCCGGGGGCTGCCACTTCGAAGTCCAACAGAAGCTCCCGGCCGTTCACTTGGGTTAACACGCGCGGCCCTTTTAGCAAGCGGAGCGGGGATTCTAACGCATCTTCCTGCGTGTTCTCGCCCAGGCTAGCCGCATCGAGGCTAAAGAGTCGAGTGCGCCATGGGAACCAGAACTGCGACCGACCCGTGGGGTCAATCTCCAGTTCTCGCTTGCGGGCATAGAGGGGGCGCACGCTCTCGGCAGCGAGCCCCGTCTGCAACAGGACCGCCATGCCTCGCACCTCGGGTTCATTGCTGAGGGCGCTGGCCACGGCCAGCCGGGCCGAGGCTTCACTTCTGAGGGCGGGGTCGCTCACGTCCAGCATCCAACTCCGGGCATCCACCCGCCAGCCCAGGCTGGTGACCCAGGGGTTGGCGTCCTCCAGGCGATTCTCGCTCCGGGCGAGGGCCATGGCCTGGAGCGCGGCGGTCGCCGATTCAAGCAAGCCCGCTCCGGCATGGTCGAAAGGGAGAGATTGTTGGGTGTTGGGTTCCTTGACCAAAACGGCCGCGTTCGTCCACTTGTCGAGATCGGCCTTCACTTGATCGTGCCAAGTGGGCGGAGCCCCGGCCAGCATGAGAAGTCGGACCGCATCGAGCGGGGAATCGGCCGTGCTGGCCGGCCACTCGCCATTGATTCCCGCGAGCGCGCGGCCCTGCAAGGCCGGGGGCACCACCCATTGCACCACCAGCTTGGAGTTGACGCAGAACAGGCTTGGCCCGTCTTCGAGGTCTGCATTGGCCGGCTTGAGACCGCTCTTGATGATGGGGCGCATGCCGCCTTCTCGGGCGAGCGAGAGCGCAGGGGGCACCAAGGCTCCCGGGCGATCGAAAGTCCAAACCCCTTGGATGATGCCTTCGGATTCCGTCCAGACGAGACTCTTGAGCAGGGGCGCGGGGTTTTGGAAGGCGCTCAGTTTGGGATCAAGCTCGATGGCCAGGTCGCCCAGGGCACCGGCGGTATTGGCGTTCACCGCCTTTAGCCCGAACGGGAGAGAAAGCCGGATCCACCCCTTGTAGGCGTCCACGGTGCGGATGGTCCACTCCCCGCTCTTCCCGTGCACGATCATCTGGCCGGGGTCGCCCAGGAACGAGAACAAGATGGCGGGCTGCCGATCTCGGAACGTGAGCAGTGCGTAGCTCCCGGGAGCGGTGGGCAATTCTGGCGTGACCGTACCGCCCGGGAAGGAGAGATAAGGCGCACCGGTGGAAGTGACCGTGAGTTCCAGCCCCGATTCGACGTAAATGTCGACCCCCGGGGAGAACAGGTTCACCCGCAGTTTGTCCGGCGCAGCCGGGCCACCCCGAAGGCCGTAAATGCCCTGCTCCCACCGGATTTCGAGCGGCACCGAGCGGGCGATGGGCTCCTTGAACTTGAGCAAATCGGCCATGGGGTGCCGTGCCCGGAAGCCTTCGTTCTTGAGCTCGATCCCGGGTGTGGCCGGGAGTGAAACGTAGCCAAACCTTCCGAATGCTTGGGCAGAGACCGTGGTCGGCGCCAACGCGCCTAGCAGACTAGCGGAAGCGAGTGCCCAAGAGCTCCAAGCCCAGCCGCCGCGTGCGCCACGAGTAGCTAAGCCCGACCTCGCGGAAGCCCAGCTGATAGCTGAGCACCAGGCTCTGATCTTCGTAAGACTGGCCAATAAAGCGATCTTGGAACCAATTGAAGTAGGTGTTCCAAAGCGGCCCGAGGCGGTACGACGCGTTCCCGGAGAAGGTGTATCGGTCAATGTCGAGGCTCCGGCTGAGATACGCGTTGGTGCTAAAGGCTCCGGATTGATACAGGCCATCCAGCGTGAGCCGGTGGCGCCCCAGAGCCGTACGCGTAAACGCATCGTCCCCGTATTCATACCCGGTATTGACACTGAGAGACGAGTTTAAACGACTCGACAGGTTCATCGTGAACGTATTTGTGAGCGGTGTGCTGGTATTGCTATTGGCCAGGTAACGCGCTTGGTGGGCGAGCGTGAGCGAGGAGCCCGACCCCACATTGAGCGGCTTGCTGAGGGTGCGCACCCGCAACCCCTGCGTGTTGGTGACGCGATTGAAAGCGCCGCTGAATTCGGTGTAGTCCGCGCTGACCCCCAGGTACGTGCGGAACGGCATGTTGCCCCAACTCACGGGGTCGAGTTCGGCCACCAGGCTCGACGTGAAGGTGCGGCTCTTGATGCCGCGTAGGGTCTCGTTGTAGTTGGTAGCGAGGCTGACCTGGACCCCATCGAAGGTGTGAGTGAGGTTCGTATTGGCCACCATGGATCGGTGCGCCGGGAACGAAAGCTGCGCCTGCACCGACGTGTTTTCCGTTGGTCGGAGGCTTTGGCGCATGTGGAAGCCCCAGTCGTTGCGGCCCAGGCCCGAGAAGGTGAGGCCACCCTGAGTGCGCGACCCTTCGTTCCACGACATTTCGTAATCGAGGAAGGTGCCGCCCGCCCCACCAACGCCGGTGGAATAGCGCTCGCCGTAGCGGAACCGGAGGGCGCTGCTGCGGCCCGGCGCGAGGCTGAGATAGTGGGGGTAATCCACCTGGAAAGCGTTGTTGCTGACGGTGACGTACTGCTCGGTGACGATGGGGTTGTTGTCGTAGACGTTGATCCGGTAGAGCGGGAACCGGAGAACGGACAGCTCTTGAATCTTAACGTCGGCGTTGACGAACTGGATTTCGCGGGCCGGGAAGGCGATGACCTTGGTGGCGTGGATCTTGGTAAGCGAATCCACCACCTCAACAAAGTCAAAGGTGCCCATGAGGAGGTCTTCCTCAAGCGGCACTGCCTCTTGCCGGTTGAGGCGCAGGTACTGGGTGATGCGGCCTTCGAAGGGCGTGACGATGGCCAGACGTCCGGATTGTCGCCAGCGGTAACGGGTGACCTCTTGGGTGGCTTCCACCACGCCGCGCATGCGGTTGAGCGTGAGCTGAAGGCGTCGGAACGGGATGGTGTAGTTCTTGGTTTTGAGAACCCCGTTGCGGGCTCTCAGTTCATAGATGGGGACATTGAGCTGGATGTCGTCCGCGATGATCTCGATGTCGCGGTACTTGACGCTTACGCCTTGGTCTTTGGCGGCGGCCTCCAAGACCTTCTCTTGGAAAGCGTAGAACTGAGCCCCCTTGCTCACCACCTCGACAAAGTCTTGCTGCTGGTCCAGCACGTCGCGGCTTTCCACGAATTCGATCTCCATGGAGGTGCTGGCCGCATAGCGGAGGGCGGAGGCGCGCACCTTAGCCACTCCAGGGGCGCCAGGCGCGCGGAGGATGACCTGGGCCAAGCCGCTATTGGTGGTGACGAGGGTTTCTCGGAGGTCGCCGAGGGTGGATTCGAAAACGACTTGGGTGCCGTCGGGCACCAGGCGGCCGGTGCTGTCTCGCACTTCGGCGGAGAGGGTGGTGGTGGAGCGCCCGTCGCCCACCAGGATGTTGGGGAACGCGTTGAGTTGGACCGTACCGTTCTGCGCCCACGCCAGGGCCGCACCCATCAGGAGGGTGAGGGCAAAGGCGAATCGGATGGCGTTGGTCACGAATGAGTTCTCCCTAGATACAGACGGGCCGATGCGGTCTCCCGCATCGGCCCCCTGGTTGGTTGCGATGGTTGATTATCGAACCACGTTGACCGGCACGATGCGTCGGACTCGTTCTCCGGAAGGAGTTTCCGCGAGGATCTCCACTCGGTAGACGCCCGGCGCGACGGCTCGGTTCGCGTTGTCTTGCAGGTTCCAGGTGACGCTGTTCTCACCGGCCCCTTCGCTGCGGCCACGGCTGACCGTGAACACTTCGCGACCCGTGCTGCTGAGGATGCGGACCGTCACCAGCGCATCGGCGCTGAGCGCGTACTGCACCGTCACCGGGGCATTCACGTCGCGGGTCGGTCGGCTGACCACCACGTTGCCAATGACAGGTCGGCTGGCGCCACCCGGCTCGGCGGAGATGGTGAACAGGCGGGTACCCGGCTCGCTCACGCGGAAGGTGTAGCCACTGCTGGCTCGGAGGTCGCGGCTTTCGCCGGTCACTTCGTCCTTGATGCGGAAGCGGACGGCGCGCGTCACGCTCGGCAGGTTCGGCCAGGTCACGGTGTACTCACCGGCTTCCGTCGCGTTTACCGAGACCTTCCACTCTTCGCGGCCCACGCGAGCACTGAAGCTGCGGGACAGGTCGAGGTTGTTGTCTTCGGGGTTCTTGATGGAGAGGGCGGCCACGGCGCTGGGAGCCATCGGCGGTTCCGGCGTGGTCAGCACCTTGGCTTGCTGCGCGTCGCGCACTTGGCCAATGAAGTTCTGACTGTCGATACCCTTATTGCTGCGAACAGCAAGTTCGAGGCGCCAGTTGCGGTCCGACTGCACAAAGCCATCGTCCACGGAGCGACCCGAGTTCGGCAAGCCTTCTTGGAAGACCGGCGGGAAGATCAGGCGCACCGGGCGGAAGCCGTTGCTGAAGACCCAGTATCCGACGTGCGGCACGAACGTACCGTTGGAGCTGCTTTCGAACTTGTACTGACCAGTACCGCCATCGGAGCGATCCCAGTAGATGAGGCTCGAGCTGACCACACCCTGCGAAACCAGTTGGTTCAGACTGAACACGGTTTCGGGGCTATCGGCGTAAACGGCGTTGACCTGAGCGGCCGGCACCGGATACGGATACGGGTTACCAATGAGGTTCCAGCCCTGTTGCAGGGTGATGGAGAGACCACCTTGGCCCGCGTCGGTCGGCGGGACCGCATTCGGCAGCACGTAGTTGCCGAGGTCGCTTGTGGGCAGCACCCAGTAAGCGCGACCGCGTTCGGCACTTTCCGCCGGGCGGAAGGTGTTGCTGAGCGGATCGAACCGGAAGGCTTGGAAGTCCACGCCGGCTTGCAGACCGAGGATCGTATCGAACGAAGAGTCTTCGAAGGTGTACGGAAGGGTCACGAGGCTCGGACCAGCCGGGAGCGGCAGGCGCGGCGTCGGGGCGACAACCATCTTCGCTTCGAGGTTCTTTTCGGCACCCGGAGGAGCGATCACGTTCACGCGGAGGGTTTGAGGACCGGAGAGGTTCTCATCCACTTCCACTTGGAAGTCCACAAATCCGATCCCGTTGGCGGCAATGCTGCCAATGGTGCGCGTACCGGTTTGGCCCGTCGGGAAGTTCATACCTTCCGGCAGGAACAGGCGAACTTGGGCATTGTTCAGCGGGACTTCCTTATCGACATCGGCAAACTGGTTGTCGATGTAGACGCGGACCGTGAACGGGTTCTGCGCAAAGGACTGCGGATCATTCGGGTTAGTCGCCAAGAACTTCGGCGCGTCCACCACAACGGTGTACGGGTCGGCGTAATTGGAGACGCTCCAGGACGAGCGGACGTAGTGGACGATCGTGCGCTGCTGACCAGCACCCACTTGGGCGACCGGGAAGCGTTGGACGAACGTCGTTTGACCAATGAAGACGTCAGCTTCTTCCGCCGGCACCGGGTTGTTATCCCCAAAGACGCGGAGGTTGATGTTGTTGCCGAAGCTGGTGGTCCCGTGGTTGCCCACCTTGATCAGGTCGGTACCGGTGGCGTCCGGAGTTTCGGCCGGCGGGATGTTGTCCACTCGTAGACCGTAGTTGTTCGTTTGTCCGAACAAGAACTGCATGTACGGCGGGAACCGCAAACTGCGGATGTCGTGACGACGCTCCGTGCGAATCGGCCGTTGACCCGGGAGGTCGCTCACGCCGATATAGCCTTCCGGCGTTTGCTTCGGGTTACTGGTGCGGCCTCGTAGTCCGGAGTGAGCCTGGTTGGCCCCGGATTCAGAGTCCGAAACACCGTTGCCCGTGCGCATCCCCGGATAGCACGAGAAAAGCAGGCCGTAAGCCTGACTTTCTGCGGCGAGGTTAGTCATGCGCCAGCGAATGCGAGCAGCGTCGCCCAGCAGGCGAACTTGGCACTCCACATCCACGTCGGCATCAGCCCAAGACGCGATGATGTAGCGGCGGCTGGCACCAATGAAAGTGACGCGCAGGCCACCATCGCCAAACAGGGCTGAACCCCCACCATTATTGTCACCCTTCAGGATGCGGGCAAAGACGAAGTCGCCCACCGGATCCGTCGGGGCCCCAACCGTGAGGGCCAGATCGTCATCAAAATTGCTCTGTACGCTCCCGAGGTTTCCGACCTGGAAAGCGAAGCGACCAGCCGCATTAAGCGTGCGGGCCGTCGGGGCGTAACAGGGGCCGTTCTGGCCACCGTAAGTCACGGTGCCGCTGGCACCCACGGAAATTCGCATCAGCTCATTTTCAATGAGGTTGAAGTTATAGTCCGTGGAATACGGGGCCGTGTTTTGCGGGTCGATACACTCGAACGACCAGCCACCAGCACCAAACTGAGCTTGGGAGACCGCGGCGAGGGCGGCGGTCGCCATGAGCACTCCAAATCTGCGATTCATTTTGTTCTGTTCTCTTTCCAGGGTGGAGGCAGAACCCCTCATTAGGGGCACTGCCTCCGGTCAAGTGACAAGCGTCGAGCGTTTCCCCTAGGGGACCACCGGTCGGTTCAGGAGTCGGACACCCGAGAAGATGTAGCGCTCACCAGAGGCATCCATCACCGGACCCGGCTCGTCGCCGACTGCCTTCACACCCACTCGGTAGTAGATTTGAGCTGCGCCCGGGAAGGCTTGGCTGAAATCAATAGCCGGTGTGGTGATCGTCGCACCCGTTGCCGTCTCTCTATCGACGACACGAGACACGATTTGCGTTCGACCGCGCGGGAAAGTTGAGACATCCGACACTTGGACGACGTACTCGATCTGGATCGTCGGGTTCGCACCTCGCACGCTGCGGAACAGGACCGAGCGCGGGATGGCGACGGTTTCCCCGTCAATCGGCTGCACCAACTCCGTGGAGTTGAGCGGGGTGGCCGAACCGTTGGACGGCTGGCGACCGCTGATGAAGTAGCACCATTGGGCGCCGGACGTACCGCCACCACCACCAGTGGTGTTCCCCGTGGTGTTCCCCGTGGTGTTCCCCGTGGTGTTCCCCGTCGTGCCACCCGTGGTGGTACCGGTCGTGTTCCCCGTGGTGCCACCACCCGTGGTCGTACCCGTCGAGCCGCCAGTCGTCAGACCGCCGCCCGTCGCGCCACCGCCACCGCCGCCGCCTTCACCCGGAAGGTCGTTCGGGCTGACACGGTAGATGGATTCTACGAAGTAGGTGTAGCGCTCGCCCAGAGAAATCGGGGTCGGAGCGACAGCGCCCGTCGAAGGAACGCCGTTACAAGTGATGCCACCCTGAAGCTCATCGCCACTGAACATGCCAATGCCGTTGTCGTTCGGGGCGTTCGTGCCCAGCAGGTCGTCGAAGGCGAAGCTTTGCGCACCATCCACAACGGCCACCGGAGTGACGTTGTTGTTGCGGTAGACCTGCCAAGCGAAGCCGCTTTGCGTGCCTCGGAAGAAGGCGTCGCGCTTCCAGGAGATCTTCACACCCGGGTTGTTCGCGCTCACCGTCAGAGCTTCGACCGTCACGTTGTTGGCCGCGACGTTGTTGCTGCCTCGGCCTTGGCCGAACAGCAGGCCCGCCACCACCAGGAGCACCACCACGCCAATCACAGCGTTGTTGTTGCCACCGGAGCGGTTGTTGCGAGTCTTCACCGAACCGTCGGGGTTAATCGTCGATTGCGGAATGGGAACCGTAAAGAGCGGTTCTGCCTTGTCGCCGGGGCGCACACCCACATAGGAGCGCGTCACGCGGACGTAAGCCGAGTCGGCGTCCGTCGAACTCACGGTCGCGTCGGCCACCAGTTGGTCGCCACGCGTGATGATCAGGGTCATGCCCTGCTTGAGACCCGAGGTTTCGCCTCGGTTCAGCAGCACTTCGCCACCCAGCACGTTCAAAACGGCGGCGTTGGGAAGCGTGCGCGAGCTGATTTGGCTCATGGCATCAAAGGCCATGGCGGCAAAGGCGTCGGAGAGCAGTTGCTCGTCCGGCACGGCGGCGTCACGCACCGCACTCGTACCCGCGACGGCGGCACCATTCACCACGCGGCCCGAAGCAACACTGGTCATGAGAACGCGAACCGAAACTTCGGCGCGGCGTCCATTGCCCACTTCAGCGATGCGAGCGGCATAAACTTCGCCATGAACGATCTTGCCGACTTCCATCGCTTGACCCAATCGAATCAGGTCGCGGGTGGATTCCAGCGGGCCAACCAGGCCCAAATCTTCCATTTCTCGATAAGCTCGATCCAGCGTTTCAATCTGGAACCGAGGGTTATCCTCCATCACGTCCAGGATGGCTTGCGCCGCCTGAACTCCGAAGGCGTTATCCACGCCATTCTTGCCGACGAAATCAACGACGCCGACAGGTTCCCCTGCCGTTACCACTTGGGCATACGCCGTTCGCGGGGCCATTGCCACCGCCACGAAAGCTATCAGAAGTCCCCAAAGGGCCAACCAACGCATCTTCAGATCCTTACGCTGTGTCACGCGTGCTCCTCGATCTCCCTGGTTTGGATGACCAACAGGAACGGCAAAGCCAGTCCTGTTGAACATGCCAGGTGAGACTATAGCCGATACGCAGTGCGGCTTGCAACCTCATTGACCCCGTTTCGCACGATTCTCGCTCGATCAGCGCAAATTCGCGCTAAGAGAGGGGAGATGGGCGTCCCTGAAGATCGTTGCGGGCAGAGTCCGCTAAACGCTCGACTATCTCGCGGACGGATTCAATGGGGCTATTTGTTCGGATGACCGCGTCGGCAAACGCACATTTCGCGCGACTAGGTAGTTGCGCTTGCAAAATTTGGTCCACGGCGCGCTCGTCGCCCAGGCGCTCCAGCAAGCGTCGGCGCTGTTCAGAGGCCCGGCATGTCACTACCCAAATGCGCTCGCAGGCGCCGGTGAGGGCCGTTTCGACCAGGAGGGGGACTTCCACCGCTTCCGGCTCGCGCGCCAGAATTTCGTCCCAAATCAATTGGTGGAGTTGAAGATTAAGTGCGCGGCGGAGGGCCGGCTCGGTTGCCAGCACTTCCCGAAGTGCCACGCGGTCGTCTAAAGAGGGGAGGCCAAGCGTGCGCGGGAGGTCACGTTGGACTTCAGGTCGGGCTCGGACCTCAGCGGCCACTTGGTCGGCGCTAAGAGTGCGCCAGCCCAGGTCCGCTAGCATCTGCAGGACCGTGGATTTGCCTTCGGCAATACCCCCCGTGACCGCGAGGGGCACGGGGGAATACGCCACGGCTTACTCGCCCTTCCCTTCCTTCGCGTCGTCGCCTTCGGCGTTGCGCAGCATGCCCTTCAGCATGCCCAGGCGTTCGCCGATGGTCGCACCGCCCGTCGGGGCGCGCGGAGTGGTCGGAGCCGGTTCGAAATCGCCGCCACGGTGTCCGCCACCGCGTCGGTTGTCGCGTCGGCCGCCGCCCTGGCCGCCTCGGTCGCCCGGCATGCGGTAATCCACACCCGAACCGAAGGACGGCTTTTCGCGGAGGCTCAGCACCATGCGTCGGTCTTCCGGACGCAGGTCAATCACCATCGGCTCGATTTCGTCGCCGACGTTGATGGCTTCTTCCGCCTTCTTGATGCGCTGGTCGCTCATCTCGCTCATCGGCAAGAAGGCTTCAATGCCTTCCGGCAGTCGAATGAACGCACCGCTCTGCACCAGGCGGGTGACGGAGCACTTGATCTTTTGGCCGACCTTGTAGATGTCGCGGACCGAGTTCCACGGATCCGGCAGCACTTGGCGCAGGCCCAGGCTGATGCGGCCACCGGACGGATCCAGCTTCAGCACCTTCACGTTGATCGTGTCGCCCACCTTCAGCACTTCGCGCGGGTGGTCGATGCGCACCCAGCTCATTTCGCTGATGTGGAGGAGGCCATCGATGCCGCCCAGGTCCACAAAGGCGCCGTAGTCGGTCAGGCGGCGCACGGTGCCTTCCAGCACGTCACCGGCCTTGACGTCCGTGAACATCTTGTCGCGAACTTCCGCCTTGCTCTGGTCTTCGGCCACCTTGTTGGAAAGGACCACCTTCTTGCGCTCCTTGTCCACTTCGATGATCTTGACGACCAGCGTCTGGCCCACAAACTTCTCGAGGTTGCGCAGGCGACCATTGCCCACGTGCGTCGCCGGCACGAAGCCGCGCACGCCGATGTCCACCACAACGCCGCCCTTCACGCGGTCCACCACGGTAGCTTCGTAGGTGCGCCCTTCTTCAAAGGCATCCAGGATGCCTTGCCACATGGCGTCGAAGTCCGCTCGCTTCTTCGAAACGATCGGGCTGCCTTCGGTGCTGTTGGTGCGAAGAACGATGACTTCGAACACGTCGCCGGTCTTCACCAGTTCGTTCGCGTCCGAGATGTTCGAATCGGTCAGCTCATTGAGGGGGATGATGCCTTCGGCTTTGGTGCCCAGGTCAACGAAAACGCGCTCCTTCTCCACCAAGATGACCTTGGCTTCCACGCGGTCGCCCTTGTTCAGGCGGCCGGCACCGGCGGCTTCCGCCGCAGCTTCTTCGCCCGAGAACTCGGCGAGGGCAGCTTCAAAGAGCTCCGCATCACTCGGTCCGCCGGCGGCAGGTTCGGTGGTGGTCGGGGCGACCGGCGCCACAGCAGCGGTCGGAGCGGGTTCGGCCACGGGGGCCGGTTCGGGTTGGGTCACTTCCGTCGCCGTAGCTTCGGGGGTTGCGACTGCTTCGTTCTCCGTCACCGCGTTCGCGGTCGGTTCGTCAGTCGTAGCAGTCGTCGTCAAGTCGTCGGTCATACCGGTGGTCATCATCCTCAGGCACCGCCAAGGGCAAGTGCGGGACCTCAACTTTACCTCTTTTCTAAGGACAATGGGGAAGGTCGGACTTAGGGCGCATCCCGGGTCGTAAACTGGGCCCATGCGCAGAGCGGTCATTGACCTTGGCTCGAATTCCGTCCTCCTGGCCGTGGCCGAATTTCGAGAGGGTCAATGGCACCCCGTTTACGAGCTTTCGCAGGTGACGGGGATTGGCAAGGGCACCAAGGCCACCGGGCGACTGTGCGCCCAGGGGGTCGAAGATTCGCTGGCGGCGCTCCGCACCGCTTTCCAAGACGCCGCGGCCCACGGAGCCCAGCACGTGGTGGCAGCCGGCACCATGGCCCTACGCATGGCCACCGACACGCCGGAGTTCCTGCAGAAGGCCGCCGCCCAGGGCACGCCCGTGCAGGTTTTGAGTGGAGATGATGAGGCCACCTTAGGGTTTATGGCGGTGGCCAATGATCCCCGTTTTGCCTCGGAAAGCCGTCTGAGCATGGTGGACCCCGGCGGGCATTCCACGGAGCTTGTGACGGCCGACCGCACCGCCGATGGCTGGGAGGTGAAGTACCGCCACAGCTTCCCCGTGGGGGCGCTGGCCCTGCGAGAAGGCCCCCTGCGGGAGGAAGTCTGCTCCTTCCCTCAACTCATGGCGGCGGTGAAAGAACTTGATGCCACCATAGGGTTGGAGTACCGCCCCCACCAGTGCGGACACGTCGTCACGTTGGGGGCCACCGGCACCAACCTCATCTCCATCCGCCAGCAGTTGCGAGCATGGGATCCCGAGGTGGTGCACGGGCAGGTGTTGGATTACGAAGAAATCAGCAAGGCCGTGAACTGGCTGGGCGGCATGACGCTGGACGAACGCCGCGCCATTCCGGGCCTGGAACCGGGCCGGGAGCACACCCTGCACGCCGGGGCGCTCATCCTGGAGCGGTTCCTGTTCGCGCTCCACGCCCTCACCTGCACGGTCAGCGTGCGGGGGTGGCGCCATGCGCTCCTCGAAGACGATCGTTACTTCATCTAGGGCACTTTAAGTAACATTCCGACATGGATCGTCGGCAAGCGGGCAAGTGGCTGGCTATCCTGAGTGGCGTGGTCATCCTAGCGCTCGCGGGGCAACTTCAGCTCCGGCAGCAAGCCCGAAGCCAGCCCATCGCCGCCCCCCAACCGGTGCAAATCGAGTGGATTGAAGTCTCGGTGCGGGGGCACGTGCGGAATCCGGGCCGCTACCAAATCCAGAAAGGCAAAACGCTGAGAGAGGTGCTGGCCCAGGCCAAACCCAGGGCCGGAGCTTTGCCGCCTTCCCTTCCCCTGGATGAACCGCTGGCCGATGGCACGGCCGTCGTGATCGAAGGCCCTGCGAACCCTTAGGGTCGCCGGAGTCGGTACGACTCGAACGCGCCCCCGGCCGTCCCCGGGATCAATTCAATCTCGCCCCCGTGCGTGCGGATGGCCTCGGCCACCTCGGGAGTGATGCGCCCCGACCTTGTGAACAAGAGCGAATCCCCGGCCGGCTGAGCGTCCAGGTCTTCGGGCTCCGAAGTCATCAAGACCACCCGGTTCGCGTAGGCCACCATCGAGGGCAACGAAGTCTGCTGCAGTCGGGCTTCGTAGACGATGCCTTCCTGCTTGGGCAATTGGAAGAGGACAATCGGGGCCCCCGGCAGAGCGCGCTTGGCCAGGCGAAGTTCATCCCGGGCTTCCAGTTGGCCGCTCGCGCCGCCCCACCACACCAGGCCGCCGGCCACCAACGCGGTCACAATCCCGATGGTCCACCGGGCGTGGCCCATCAGGCGGCGGATATCTCCCGGACCCACGCTGATCGCGGCCACCATGGCCAGCGCCGGGAACGCGGGCAAGATGTAGTGCGGCAGTTTGCTCTGCGAGATGCTGAAGAACACCGTCACCAAAACCAGCCACCGCGCGGCGTAGCGGTAATCGGCGCACTCCTTCCACAGCGTGCGGCTGCGGATGGCCCGGAGGCTCCAGGGCAAGGCCGCAATCAAAAGGATTACGGGGAAATAGATGGGCGTCATCCAGAACGGAGTACGGTGCGCGGTATCGCCGCCGAGGAACCGATTCACGTTCTGCTCGATCAAGAACTCCTGCACAAAGAGCTCCCGGTTGACGAGATAGCACGGCAAGTACCAGGTGCAGATCACCGCCACCATCACGGCGATGCCGCCTAGCCAGCCCCCACGCCAGGCCGGGCGAAGTTCCTTTTCGCCCAAGTACTGCCAGATCAAAAACGCGCCGAAGAACGCCAGCGTCACTGGCCCCTTGGCCAGTACCCCCATGCCCAGCCAGAACCCCGTGGCGACCCGAAACTTCGGTACCTCCAGGCTCTTGAAGAACGTACTCAGCGCCCCCGCCAGGCACATCACGAACAGAGCGTCCGGGGTCATGAGGTGCCCCATCACCACCGGCAGCAGCATGGAGCCATAGATGAGAGCCACCACTCCCGCGCTCGGTTCACGGCCCGTGGCGGCCAGCCACCGGGTGAGAATCCAGGCCGTCACCATGGTCGCTACACCGCTGGGCAGGCGCATGGCGAACTCCGGCGCAAAACTGCCGAAGAGTTGGTACGGAATCAGCGCCGCCCAGTAGATGAGGATGGGCTTCTCGAACCACGGAGCCCCGTTGTAGAACGGTGTGATCCAGTCGCCCCGGCGGCTCATTTCCGAGACGATGGCCGCATAGAAGCCTTCGTCGAGATCGAAGAAGGGCGGAATCCAAGTGCCCAGCAGCGGCAACAGCACCCACCACCACACCTGGCGGAAAGTGAGGGTCGGCGCGGCGGCCTCGGTCATAGCCTGGGAGTATGGCAGAGGCATAAATTTGCGCCCGCGACCCTTACGTTTTATCCCTTTTCCCCGTAGAATTAAGGAAGGAGCGGGGCATGCCACTTTTTGAATATCAGGCCATGGACGCCGAGGGCAAGCATCGGAGTGGCACCACTCTGGGCAAGTCTTTGGACGAAGCGCTGAAGAAGCTGCAAAACCAGGGCTTGATTGTCACGGGTCTCTCCCAAGCCACGGGCGGCCTGGATACCACGCCGCCGCCGGGAGCGCGGGCGAAAGTGGAACAGCCTCGCGGTGCGGCGATCCCGGGGGCGATTCCCACCGGACCCCAACCCGGCGACACGCCGCCTCCCCCACCGCTGGATGCCCGCAACCCGGTGCGCTCCTATGTCATCGGCGGGATGTTTGAGCACGTCGGCCTGCGGGACCTGATGTTCTTCTTCCGGCAGTACGGCACCATGCTCGGCGCCGGGGTGAACCCCGTGCAGGCCCTGCAGACCCTGAGCAACCAAACCACCAGCCGTAAGCTCAAGTCCGTTTTGCAGGAAGGCTCGGCGCACGTGCGCGAGGGGCGGCCCTTCTCCGCCTGCATGCAGCGGTACCCCGAAGTTTTCTCGCCTCTGGCCGTCTCCATGATCCGGGCCGGGGAACTCGGCGGCACCCTGGAACACCAATGCTTCCACCTCGCGGATTATTACGAGCACGAGCACTCCATCGTCACGCTCATCAAGAAGGAGACCTTCTATCCCAAGATGCTGGTGGTGGTGGCGATCATCATCATCGTCGGGGCGAATTTCATTATCCGCAGCGTGGTGGGCCAGCCCACTTTTGCGATTAAGTCTCCGTTCGAGAGTCTCGGTTTCTATCTCTTTGTGGCAGCCTTGATTTTGGGGCTACTTTTCTACAATCGCGTGTTCTCTAAGATCCCCGCGTTCCGAGAAACCATTGACCAAATTGCCTTGCGCATTCCGTACATCGGCAAGACGGCGCACGGCTTTGCGATGGCCCGGTTCGGGCGGGCCTTCGGAGCGCTCTACCGCTCCGGTATGGGCATGCCAGAAAGCACCCGCCTCGCCGCCGACGCCTGCGGAAACTTGGCCGTGCGACGTCAAATTTATCCGGCCTCCGAATGGTTAAAGGAAGGCATCGGCATCACCGAAGCCTGGGGACGCACCGGCGCCTTCAACCAGATTGTGCTGGACATGACCGGCACCGGAGAGCAAACCGGAAACCTCGATCAGATGCTGCTTAAGGTCTCGGAATACTACGAAGACGAAGGGCGCGTACGGGCCAAGCAGGCCGCACAAGTCTTGACCGTGGTGGTGATGCTCGCGGTGTTCATCTTTATCGGCATGATCGTAATCAATTTCTGGTCGGGATACTTTACAAGGATCTTCGAGTTCGCGGAGCCCTAAGGATTGCCCGATCATTACGAAGTTTTAGGCATTGACCGCGAGGCCGATGACGCGGCTGTCCGCCAGGCGTACCGGCGGCTGGCACGCACCTACCACCCGGATGTCAACGATAGCCCAGAGGCACGGGCCCAGTTTGAGGCCGTGCAATCCGCCTACGAAACCCTGAGCGAACCCCTGCGCCGCCAGGCTTACGACGCCCTCACCGCCCGCGACCACGAGCAACGGCAAGCCGAGGAAATCCGTGAGCGAATGCGCCGCATCCGCGAAGAGCGCGAGGCCAAGGAGGCCGAAGAGCTCCGCCGACGCGCCGAAGCTCGCCGCATGGACCACGTGCGCCCCACCTTTGACGAGCACGAGTACCGCGCCCTGCGGGCCGACGTGGACGAGATGCAGAAACTGGCCAACCGGGGCGAACTTGCCGCCGCCTCCCTGCTGGCCAAACGGATTCTGGAGCTAGATCCGCGCCAGGCCGACGCCTACGCCGTGCAGGCCGACTTTGCCCTGGCCCAGGGTGATGTGCGCGCCGCCGCCA
>CAZDWU010000042.1:0-8072 GCA_964509165.1 uncultured Chthonomonas sp.
AGCGTGCGGCTTTCGGGGCCGTCGTTGAAGTCCCCCAGCAGCAGCGTCGGTACGTCGCCCTCCGTCACGGCCTGGTGCACACGCTGTGCCTGCGCCCACCGGAACCCGTCATCTTCCACCCAATCGAAGTGCACATTCACCACCCGCAGGGCTTCGCCGGATGGCAGCCGCACCAGCGCCCGCAGGGCCACGCGCGGCTCGTTGCCATCGGGCAGACGGATCGCCTCCACATCCACCAGCGGATACCGGGAGAGGATGCCCATGCCGTAGTGGCCGCCGTCGTATTCCATGAACGAACCGAAAGCGGGGTGCATACCCAGCTGACGGCCCAATTCCGCCATTTGGTTGACTCGCTCCGATCTTCCCACCCGGTCATCAATCTCCTGCAGGCCAATGATGTCGGCCTTGAGCGCGCGCAAGGCCCGCACGGTGCGGTCCAGGTCGAGCCGATCATCTATCCCCGCGCCATGCCGGATGTTGTAAGTTGCCGCCCGCAGGCGCACATCCCGGAGTGGCGCGGGGGCCCCCAGGCGGAGTTCGGCCAGCACCGCCGCATGGTCCGACGGGAACAACCCCGCGTTGGTGTCGATCCGCTCCGCGCGCACGGGCTCCACCCCCGCACCCCGGAAGTAGATGAAGTCGATGCGATCTTGCTCTTGTTCCGGGAAGCGCGGCGACCAGGTTCGGTCTTTCGCCCGGTTGACCTGCGGGTGCACCTCGCGGAAAGCGTCCCGATAGCCCTGCCCGGTCATCAGCCGGCTGGTGGCCCAGCGCACGGGGCGGCCGTAGTGTTCCCGCGCCACCTCGGTGTAATCCAGGTGCGACATCGAGTTGAAATCCCCGCCGATGACCACCGGCACATCCACATACTTCGGCCCCGCCAGGCGCTGGTGGATCTGCTTGAAGAGTGAATCCAAGACCTCCGCCGAGGGCTGGCAAGCCGCGAGCATGGCTTCTAGGCTGGAGGCGCGGCGCGTGGCCGGAATCCAGATGTCTTCGCCGTAGGGCAGCCACAGGGAATAGACCGCCACTCGCCGCCCGCTGGGCAGGCGCACCAGCGCCCCCACGCAATTGAACGGCTCACCCACCGAGAGGTCTTCCTCAATCGGGTAGCGGCTGTGCAGGGAGACGTTGGTGCCCCGGGGCTGGAAGTGGAAGTCCAGCCCCCGCGCGATGAGCTCGCCGGACCCGTAAGTTTCCTGCATCATCACCACGTCGGCCTGGCTCTGCCGGATGACGTCCATCACCTGGCGCGGCCCCCGGAAGCGGTCGTTTTCCCGCCCGCCGTGCCAGATGTTCCAGGTCATCAGGCGCAGGTTTTCGGGCGCAGGGACACTGGTGGCGAGAGTGGCCATCAACAACCCGAGCAACGCGAGACCGAAGCGGAGCGAATCCATCTTGCCCCCGAGGCTACCAAATTGGGATGAGCGCGGGGTTAAGAGTTCTGTTTGGGATTTGCATGTATCATCAATTCGTGGTTCACCCGGATATCGTACAAGAGCTTTGCCGCCTTAGTACGCAGCTTGAGGAAACGCTGGCAGGGAGCGGAGAGGATACGGACGTGCGCGACCGAGTCTGTGGGGTGCTGCAGAACCTCTTGCTGGAAGGCGATCTCAACACCAAGATCGGGCTGACCTTTGGCGTGCTTAACCCTATGGTCAATATGCGCATCCGGTCGGCACTCAAGGAGTTTGCCCGGTCCGCGACGGTGCGCGAGTTCGTCAGCCAAATCGACGCCGACCAGCGGATTGCCATTCTCAAGGACGCCTTGACCCACGACAAGATCGTAAGCGCCCGCGGCACCCCCATGACGGAAATCTTGGGCGAGTGGGTTTAGGCGCAATAGTCTTGAACCCGCGGGCTGGATTCAGAAGGTAACTTTTGCCCATGCGCACGTTGATTCTTGCCGCCCTCTCTCTGTGGGCCGGACTAGCTGCGGGGCAAACGCGGCCCGAACCCTCCCCGGCGGCGGATCGTGCGCGCTTGGAGCCCCTGGCTCAGGCCTGGTTCAAGGAGAATCTGGTTCCCTTCCAGTCCGACGTGCTCTCGCGGCCGGAGCTCAAGGCCTTTGTGGATATGGTCGGCGACGCGCGCGTGATCGGCCTCGGCGAGCCCACGCACGGTGATCAGCAATCCCACTCCTTCAAGACTCAGGTCGTTCGCGAGTTGGTCCGGCAAGGCAAGGTGTCCATGCTGGTGCTCGAAATGAACCGGGCGGCGGGAGACCGCGTGAACAAGTACGTGCACGGAGAGGGCGAACTGACCGAGGTCATCCTGCGGGGCGGCATCTTCCAGAACTGGCGCACCGATGAGTTCGCCAACTTGGTCGCCTGGCTCCGCGCCTACGTCCAGCAGTCGGGGAAGGAATTCCGCGTGATCGGGGTGGACTGCCAGGATCCCGCCGAGGACCTGGGGGTCGTTTTCAACTTCTTAGATGATGCCGACCCGGCCGCCGCCGCAAAAGCCCGATCTGACTTTGCCTCCCTGCTGGAATCCGACCAAAAGGGAGAATCTCTTATCGCCTGGACAAAGTCGCGAGCCAAGTCCGACTTTGACCACTTCGATGGCCTGGCCAAGGCCCTGGAAGAGCTCTTTGTGCGGCAAGAATCCGCGTGGAAGTCCCGCCCGGACTATTCGGAAGCCCGATATGCGGCCGGCACCGCCCGTCAAGCGTTCCAGAGTTATCAGTTTGAGTTCGGTACCGAGCCCGTGGACTACACCAAGATTCCCATGGAGTACTGGGGGCGCCGTGACCGCTTTATGGGCGCCAACCTCATCGCGCAGCTTGGCAATGACAATGCCGTACTGTGGGCGCATGACGGCCACGTGCAATCTTGGCTGCCGGAAACCTACCTTCAGATGGGGGCGACCACCGTCGGGGTTGAAGTCCGCAATGCACTGAAGGAAGCTTACGTTTCGGTGGGATTTGCCTGGACGCGGGGCGTGATTCACGCCAAGCTGGTGGAGGATGCGAACGACATCGTCGCAGCCCAGCGCCGACCCTTCGAGGAGTTTCCGCTCGCTTGCGATCGCCCTGGCGACCTAGGTGAATACCTGGCACGCCTGGAGACCCCACGCTTCTTTGTGGATGGACGCAAGGCCAACGCCGACACCAAGGCCTGGGGGCAGCTCCCGTACTACCGTGGCTCCTTGGGTTGGGCAGTTTTCCCTGACCAGTGGCTGATGAATCCGGACCAAGATGCCATGCAGACCTTCCCGAGCCACGACATCTTGGTCTTCTTCCGTGACCTCTCGCCGTCGACGCTCTGGCGGATTCCGCCCCGCCCTACCGCTGGGTCGTAGGCTGCCCCTGCTTGGGCGGTTCAAGAGCCGTGCCCATCTTCCCATTTGCGAGCATGGTCATCCCTACGAGTACAGGTTGCGATAGGGGGCCAAAAGAAGAGGGGCCAGTTCTGACTTAACTCAGAGACTAGCCCCCAGGGGGAGCACTACACGCCCGAGCGGGGTGCAACGAAAGAAACAACCGTGATGCCAAACCGGGTGAACAAAATCTGTTCAACCCACGCGGATATCGTATCTCCCGCACCATTACATCATCATTACAAAATCTCGGCGCGGAGACGACATCGCTATACTTGAGTGCTGATGGCGGATCCGGCACCTCTTCCCCTCATTATTCGGCTCAACCTAGAGTCGTCGGTGCAGATCACCGAGCAAGGCTCGCCCCTCAGCATGCGGGGGTTGGGGCGCATCCTCCTCCATCTCGCCCTGCTGCAAGGGGCCAGCACCCCGCGCCCGGTGATGGCCCGGCTGCTGTGGCCGGGAGATGAGGATGAGGTAGCAGCCAATCGTCTGCGAGTTTCGCTGAACCGGGTGAAGGCCTTGGTGGGGGACAAGCTGGTGGCCGACCGGACAGCCGTACGGCTAACGGGGGTGTCGGTCTCGCTTGACCTAGAAAAACGAGAAACTCAGTTAAGAGAAGTTCTCGACGATGTGGATTCCGAAGAACAGTTCCGGCAACTTCTGAGCTTTGCGCCCGAGATCCGGTACGTCGGGTGGCGAGAATACGTGCCGCTTGATGGCTCGGGGATTCTGCGCCAGTGGGATGCCACCTGCCGCATGGCGGTCGAGCGATTGATGGCGCTGGCCCGGAGCCGGCAGGATGGAGATACGCTGAACCTCGCTTGGAACTTAATGCGCGAGCGCGGCGACTTCGAACCCTCGCTATGCGAGCAGTTCTTGGATGCATCCGCGGAGCGGGGCGAGATCGACGAAGCCTGGCGTCAAATCCGCACGGCGGCGCGTGCCCACGGGCTGGACGAATCCGGCCGCGTGATGACCGACCTGAAGAAGCACATGGCCGGGCTGAAACCCGCCAAGCTCGGCACGGCCAGCCTGCAATCGGGGCACTTTCACCTTCTTGGCGCGGCCCTTCTCAACGAGATTGACCACCACGCCGAAGAGTTAGGGCATCTCCTCTCTCGTTCGGAAGTGCAGATCAACATGCAGGCGGCCCCCGGGCTTTACCTCGAGGTCCTGGATGCCGTGGGTAGCCACTTGGAACCCGGGAGCCCGGCTTGGATTGAGATTCAGAGTTCTCGGGTGTCGGTCTACAACAGCCTTTACGATAACGAGAGGGCCGCTGAAGTTTGCCAGACCCTCTTCCCTTTCGAGATGTCGCCTAACCGGGCGGGCCTCATCTACATGAGCTACGCCTTCAGCCTGTTCCAAGTGCGGAAGTGGGATGAAGCGCTGGCCGCGATTCGCCGGGGGCAGGAGATCGCCAAGGCCGGGGGCGATGAGGCCCGATATGCGATTACTCGGATGAATGAGGGCACGTTCCTCAAGCATTTGGGGCGGGTGGATGAGGCGCGAGCGATTTACGATGACTACTTGGCGCAGTTTGCAGATTCGGAGAATGCCAACGACCAGTTCAATGTCGCGGTGTGTCGCGCCAACTACGCTTACCTGGAGATTGTGTTTGGTGACCTTGTGGAAGCGGCGGAGAGGGCGGAGGCTGCTTATGCCGTGCGGAGCCATGTCAATCTCACGCGCTTGATCCCGAACTTGATTTCGATGATGAGCGTGATTTGTGCCCGGCAGGGGGATTTGGCGCGGGCAACGGAATTCGCGATTGAGGGCCTGAAGCTGACCTACGCCCGAAACTCAAGCCGCGAAGGACAGATGAATCTGGAATGGGCGTGCGGCGTGCTGGTTGAGGGTGGGCTGAGGGAAGAAGCCTGGTCCATCATGCACTGGGCCAACGAATGGCGGCAGCGCACCAAGCACACGCGTTCGGTATGTGAAGAGCGCTACGCTGCAAGCCTCGCCCTAAATGATCTTTCAGGCACTGCGCCCAAGTTCGCGCCGGAAGCGGAATACCGAGAAGTGATGCGCTTTGCGATTCGGTGGCTCCGCCAAGTGCAACGAAACCAGAATCCACCTTCTGGTTAAGAGTGCCTCCAGGGCTCAAAGGGGCTTATCCTGGCGACAAATCAGTCACCAGGACAAGCCAAACAGAGCGAGCCTTACTGACTTCGGCGGCGACGACGAGCCGCGAGGGCGGCCAAGCCAAGCCCCATCACCGTCATCGTTGCCGGCTCCGGCACCGCGCCGTACTGCAGGTGGTCGATTTCCAGTCCGCCTGAAGGGCCATGCGTCATCTTGATACTCCCGATGCCACCGCTATGGATCCAGCCGTAGAAGCGGTCTTCGGCCGTCGTACCGGACACACCGCCATCGGCGTGATTGCCTGTGATCACCCCCAAAGAAGCACCACTTCCATCAAAGGCTTCGAAGCGAGTGGTGCCGTTGCCTATCCCGTCAGTCCATACCAGTCCTGCATGGGTCGGCAAAGATCCATAGGTGCCGCTACTGAAGGTAAACGTGATTCCGTTGACCCCGCCAGCGGTGAAGAACGATCGGCCCTGCCGACCATCACCATCGATGTTGCCGTCGTCGCCGTCCACAGAGTCGGTAAGCCCGTTCGGGCCAATGACATTGCCTGTGGAAGCGCTTACGCCCGGAGTGTTAAGGGCTCCGTCTTCCATGTTTTCGAGATAGAACATCCCGTTGTTTAAGTAGGCCGCCCACGGGCTATCCGAGGTTTGGAGATAAGGCTGCGGGCCGATCTGGGCCGTGGCCCAAACCGGAAGCAACGTAACTGCGAGAACCGTGAAGGAAAAGGAATGTTTCATGTGTTGCCACCTGACACCTGCATGATGAAGTGCGTATCATGTCAACACCATTTCAAGTTCTAGGAGGGCGACATGCTAGGGCTATACTGCGGCCATCTTGAACCCCCACGTTCCCCCCGAAGTTCACGTCAGGTTGAACCAGGAATCCACCATTTATGTGGCGGGCCGGAGCCACCCGGTGCGCGCCCGGGGGCTTGGGCGGCCTCTTTTATATCTCGTACTTTTAAGGGGGGCGAGTGCAAACCGAAAGGCGATGGCGCAACTGCTATGGCCCGAAAAGTCGGAAGAGGCGGCGGCCAACCTCCTCCGCATCTCGTTGAGTCGGCTCAAGAAAGTATTTGGCGAATCCCTCATCGCCGACCGGACTCACGCCCGCCTCTTTGGAGTGAGCGTGGACTTCGATATCGAGTCCAAGTTCGCGCAATTGAGAGATGCGTTGGACGAAGTGGACGCGAACCACCAATTCCTTCAAATCAAGGCGATGGCGGCGGACATCCGCTACGTTGGCTGGCGACCCTTCTTGGACCTGGACACGTCGGGTGTCCTCCGCGAGTGGGAGCTTGCCTGTCGTTTAGCCACTTCCCGATTGATGGAATTGGCTGTGGCCATGCCGGCAGCCGATGATGTGGAACTGGCTTGGTCTTTGATGACCGACCGGGGGGATTTCGATCCCAAAGTGTGCGAGCGTCTTTTGGACGCGTACGCCGCCAGCCAAAGTCTGGATGAGGCAAGCCGCCGAATTCGGCAGGCCGCGTCCGCCAAGGGAATTCCTGAGGCCAGCCCGGCTCTCCAGGCTCTGAAAAAGTACGCCCAAACTCTGCGTGAAGCCAGCGCCGAGCCCGTGGAGTTCGATTCCAGCCACAGCCAGCTCTTGGGCCATGCCCTCCTCCACCAAATGGAGCGCCATGCCGAGAGCCTCGGAGCGCTGGTTGCCTTGCCTGAGGTTCAGTTCCATATGCACTCGTTGCCGAGTGTTTACGTGCGGATCCTCGATGGCATTGTGGGTCACCTCGAGGTGGGCAGCCCCACGTGGATCGAGATTCAAGCCGCCCGACTCTCTACCTACGCCAGCCTCTATGACAATGACCGGGTTTTTGAGATTTGCCGTCTCCTGTTCCCCCACGATATGCCTGCGGCGCGTGCTTCGGCGGTGTGGATGCACTATTCGTTTGGTCTGTTCCAGCTACGCCAATGGGATGAAGCGGTTTCATCCATCCAGCAAGCCCGCGAACTTGCCCAACAGGCTCAAGAGCACAATCGGGCGGCCGTCTGCCGGATCACGGAAGGGGCGTATCTCTGGCACCTGGGGCGGGTGGATGAAGCCCGGGCGATCTATGACGAATACCTGGAGCAAAGTGCCGATTCGGATGATTTCAGCATGGGCATCAATGGCGTGATTTGCCGCACAAACTACGCCATTATCGAGCTCAATTACGGCGATATTCGTGCGGCGAGTGAGCACATTGAGCGGGCATACGACGAGCGGCATCGGTTCAACATCTCGCGCATGCTGCCAATGCTCTTGGCCCTGAAAGGTGTGATCTCGGCCCGCCAGGGAGACATCCATCAGGGGGCGGAGTTTGCCATCGAAGGGTTAAAGCTCACGTTCGCTCGAAACTCAAGCCGCGAGGGCCAGATCAACATGGAATGGGCTTGCGGCGTGCTGGTGGAGGGCGGGCTGCGGGAGGAAGCCTGGCACATCATGCACTGGGCCAACGAATGGCGGCAGCGCACCAAGCACACGCGTTCGGTGTGCGAAGAGCGCTACGCGGAGAGCTTGAGCCTGGATGATCTGAAAGTTGCCCGGCCCAAATTCGATCGCGATGCGGAGTACCGCGAGGTGATGCAGTTTGCCATCAAGGGCTTGCGAATTGTGCAAGCCAAAAGCCGACCATCTGGTTAGTTTTGGCTCTC
>CAZDWU010000042.1:8172-11012 GCA_964509165.1 uncultured Chthonomonas sp.
ACGATCACGCGTCACCTCGGCGGGCGGCTTCGATGGCGGCCACATCAATCTTGCTCATCGTCATCATCGCGGCAAAGCAGCGCTGCGCCACCCCGGGGTCGGGGTCGGCGAGGGCTTCGGTCAGCACCCGAGGGGTGATTTGCCAGCTCACGCCCCACTTGTCCTTGCACCAGCCGCACTCGCTAGCCTCGCCGCCATGGGCAATCACGGCATCCCAATAGCGGTCGGTTTCCGCTTGGTCCTCCGTGCAAATTTGGAACGAGAACGCCTCGCTGTGCTTGAAGTACGGCCCACCGTTGATGCCGACGCACTTCACCCCGCACACGGTGAACAGGACGACGAGAACGTCGCCCTTTTGCCCGCTGGGGTAGTCGCCCGGGGCGTGAACCACGCCATCCACCGAGGAATCCGGAAAGGTCGCCGCGTAGAATCGCGCCGCGTCTTCGGCCTCTTTGTCAAACATCAAACAAACGGTGTTCTTGTTCATAAGCCCCTTGTTGTTACGATGATTACACGGGGCGGCGTTACCACGTCAACGAGATCGCGCCGGAGCCGAACGTTGCCACGGTTCAGCTTCGCAACTTAGGTGCAAGAACGGGAGGCGAAGGGTACATTTCGCGCATGATGATTCGCCGGTTGGCGTGCCTCGCCGCCGGGGCGGCCCTTGCGGTGGCGGCCCTGGCGCAAAACCGCACCACCCTGCTGGTGCAAGTGGACGCCGAGCCCAACTGGCGTGACCTGGCCTACCTCGCCGCCATCCCGGCCGCCGAAGCCGCGAACCGAGGCGGGGCGTCGCTCATCGCCGTGCCCGCCACCGGCCCCCTGGGGCCTGAAGCCCGCGATTACCTCCGGCGCTACGGCACCAACTCGGCCGTCACCCTCGTCCCCGAGACGCGGGTGCTCGATTTCAATCTGGCTACAACTTCTCCGACCCGGATGCTCGGCGCCACCCATGCGGCGGGGGCCGCGATTTCCCTCAGCCGAATGCACTGGCGCAGCAGCGGCACGGCGGTGGTGTGCGCCGAGGACGATTACGAATCCGCCCTCATTGGTGCGCCCCTGGCCGCTCTTCTCGATGCCCCTTTGCTCTACGTTCCCGCCAGCGGGGACACCGAAGCCACCGCCGCCGAACTCCGCCGCCTGGGCGCCCGGCAAGTGCTGGTGCTCGGCGCGTCCGAAGCCAAGCTCCCTGGCGATGCGATCCGGCTTCGCGACGCCGCCGCCGTGATGGCCTGGACCCGCCAGCGCCGGATCCCCGTGAGCTACCTTGCGGCCGTCAATCCCCGCGATCGCACGCAGTTCGTCACCCGCAAGCTCTCCCTGGTGGGCGCACAACTGGCGGCCGGGCGGCGCGGCCTGGTGGCCCCGCTCAACATCGCCACCGAGTGGAAGCGCCCCTTTGCCACCGCTCCGTGGACCAAGCCCCTGCCCGCCGGCCTGCCCGCATCCAAGGCTCCCGTGCAATCGGGGACCATTGAGTTGGGTGACGTCAAGGCTCCGTTCCTCCTGACCGGCGAAGATGACGACCACGGCCTGCGCCTGGCCTTGGATCGCCGAGGCACGGGCAACTACTCCGAATCCTATCGCTCCGGCGACACGCTGACGATCGGCGGCCGTAATTGGACGGTGTCGCTGGGCTTGCGCACCAAGTTCGGGGACACCCGCGTGCACCTGACCTGGCCCCCCGCCGACGACCTTCGAACGCGGCTGGAAACCTACTACCGCCACCTGGGCGCCCCGCCGAAGCACTTGTGTTTGGTGGGCTTCCCCGATGCTCTGCCCCACGCCATTTTGGGGCGCGGCGGCATTGTGGAAGAGCAAACGTCCGACCTGCCCTTTGCCCGGGTGGGCGAGGCGCAGTTTGCGCAAATCGGGGTGGGCCGGGTGATTGCCGAGGATGTGGTGCTGGGGTCGCTCTACGCCGCTCGGGCCTTGACTTACAACGAACTCGTCCAGCCCAGCTGGGCGACCAAGTCTGCGCAGGCGGAGTGGGAGACCACCATGGCGCCCCTGTTCCGCAACGTGGGCTTTGCCGACCCCCACCAGTTGCAGGCGGACGACATCCCGTGGGCCACCGCTCCGGCCGAAGGCCAGCCCGGCCAACGCGCCGCCAGTTTTGCCCAAGATTCCCCGCTCGCCGAGTGCGCGGTGCTGAGCCACAGTGAGCACTCGTGGTGGCAAAGCCTGGGCAATACCTTCCGATGGGATGCCACCGTGCTACTGGCCCCCACGGTGGTGGAATCGGGCGGGTGCGCCACCGCCACGCTAGACCGCGACCCCCAGAATCGCTCGGTGGTGGCACGCCTCCTCCGCCTGGGCGCGGTGGCCTACACGGGTGGCTCGCGGGAGCTTCCGGCGCAATCTCAGCCGCTTCGCATGGAGTTTTGGAACGGGGTGCTGGCCGGAGAAACCCTCGGCGAGGCGCATCTGCGGGCTCAAAACGCCGGGATGATGGCCATGCGAGAGCAAAACGAAGACGAAGGCGGCGCCTATCGCTACTGCACGCAGGTGCAGATGCTTTTCGGCGATCCGGCCCTGGCGATCCGGCTTCCCTCTTCGCCGCGCGTGGCCCCGGCCCGGGCGGAAGTCAACGGCGACCGAATGACCCTGCACGCCCCGGCTGAGTGGACCGTGGTGCGCGGGCACGTGCCGGTGGACTGGAAGGAGTGGGCCGGCAAAGACCTGTTCCGGGTGCGCGGGCCGGGGGCGTACTCCATGAACACCTGGAGCGGCCGAGGGCGCGACGAGGAAACGGCGCTGGTGCCCGCGACATTCACCACCCGCCGGGCGATCCGGAAGATTGAACTGCTGGACAAGGTGGAGGCCCCGCTGGGGTGGTC
>CAZDWU010000042.1:11112-13906 GCA_964509165.1 uncultured Chthonomonas sp.
CCGCAGCAGTTCGAGTTCCAGGCCCGGTACTTCGCCGCGCGGGGCATGGTGGCCATCACCCCGGATTACCGGGTGCGGTCGCGCCACCAATCCCGCGTGATCGACTCGGTGGCGGATGCCAAGTCGGCCCTGCGGTGGGTGCGCGCCAACGCCAAGCGGCTCGGCATCGACCCGAACCGCATCGCCGCCGGGGGAGGTTCGGCAGGCGGGCACCTCGCGGCGGCTACCGCTTTCATTTCGGAATTCGACGACCCCCAGGACGACCTCAAGGTAAGTGCCGTGCCCAACGCGCTAGTGCTCTTCAACCCCGCCCTGATGCTGGCTGAACTCCCCGGCACCAACGCCGGGAGTCTGCGCGCGGTGCCGGATCGCGGATTCCTGGGCGCAGACCCCGCCCAGATTTCGCCGGTGCACCACATGAAAAAGGATGCGCCCCCGACGATCATCTTCCACGGCCGGGCCGACACCACAGTGCCGTTCCGCACCGCCGAAATCTTTACCGAGCGCATGAAAGCCGAGGGCAACACGTGCGAGTTGGTGGATTACGCGAACCAGGGGCACGGGTTCTTCAATCAAGAACCGTTCCGCAGCCGCACCCTCGCCCGGGCGGATGAGTTCTTGGTGGCACTGGGCTGGCTCCAGCCGCCTGCGCAGTCATTGTCCAATTCAAACCGATAGACGCCAGGCTCCCGAGAGTCGGCATCATACCGATGGGCGCCTCTCGAAATCGTACTGCTTGCGCGCCCCTAGATTCCTTAAATCCGCCCAAGGAGCCGGGCTTCATTCGCTGATTTTAAGGAAACTCGTGGTTAGATTCGTGTAATCTAGGGGGATGCCTTTGGTCACCTCTCTTGCTTTGGCGGCAGCATTGACCAGTACTTTCCGCGTGGAGCTGCCAGCCCCTTCTTCTCTCACGCAAGAGAGCAAGGCGACCATGAGCCTTGACACCAGCGTGGCCGACCCCGACCTCGAAGCTGCCCTCTCCTTTCAACGGATTGGGCTCTACAAAGTGAACGTCACGGGAGACCAACTCACGGGCCGAAGCTTCATCCTGAGAGTCCGTCGATTCGATCGAGGGGTCCAGACAGCGAACGACATCGTGTTGGATTCGCGTGAGCTAGGCCCCCTTGGTCAAGTGGGAGAAAAGGGGCTGGCGTTCCGGGTTTTGAGCCAAACCGTGGGCGAGCAAGTGAAGTTCGACTTCAATTTCGGACGATTTTCAGTTCCGAAGGTCATCGACGTTCCCCAAGAAAAGCGTGAGTTTGCCCTCAAGCATTTTTGCGAAGGGCAGACCATGGAATTCAAGACCAACGAAGAAGTTACGTTCTTGGCGTACCTTCTGCCGCACGAACTGCCGGATGGTTCTGCCAGCTATTGCGAAGTCGCAGCCGCTCAAGTTCCCCCCGAGGAACTCGGCAAGGAGTTTGGCATCCCCACTTACTTCTTGATCTCGATGAGCTTCCCGCCGGCGTCTCGATAGAAATCTCTAACAAGGTGAAGGTGCCCCCGGGATCGGTAGACTCCGGGGCACCATGGGAACCCGCGCGGGCCGCGCCCTCGGCGTCATTGCCGGATTGATCGGGATGTTCTCTCTCGCCGCCGGGCAGTGGGCGGTGCGCGACGAGTTCCCCACCGGCAAGGAGCGCGGCGTGCTTTACGAACCCTTCACCAAGGCGCAGTGGGAGGCCTCCAACTTCGCTGCCCCGCAAGACATCCAAAACTGGCAAGCCCTGCGCTACGGCATGTTCATCCACTTTGGGGTCACGTCGCGGGCCAAGCGCGATCTCTCGTGGGGCAGCATCCCCCAGCGGTACGCCCCGGATTCGCCGAGCATCATGGCCAACGGGGCTCCCCGCACCGAGGAGTGGACCACCTGGCCGCTGGACATGAAACTAGAGAAGTTCGACGCCAAGGAGTGGGCCGCCACCGCCAAGCGCGCGGGTTTCAAGTACGTGGTGGTCACCACCAAGCACCACGAGGGCTTCCATATGTGGGATACGGCGCACTCGGAGTTCCGCATTACGCGCACCCCGTTTGGCCGCGATTACCTCAAAGAACTGGTGGAAGCGTGCCGCGCCGAGGGGCTCAAAATCGGTTTCTACTTTGCCCAGCGCGAGTGGTACCACCCTGATTACCAGCCCGTGGACCTGAACAAGGTGGAGATGAATGGGGTGCACTGGACCCTCAAGCCCGGCGAAACCAGCCCCCTGGGGCCGCGCCACGCCCGCTACCAGGCGTACCTGCGCGAGGTGGTGCGCGAGCTGTGCACCAAGTACGGGAAGATTGACATTTGGTGGTGGGATGCCCTCTCTTGGGATGGCATGTTTACCGCCGAAATGTGGGATTCCGAGCGCATGACGCGGATGATCCGCGAACTGCAACCCGGCATCGTCATCAACAATCGCGCCTCGCTGCCGGGGGACTTTGATACGCCGGAAGGCCGGCTCGGTGCCTACCAAGATTGGCGGCCGTGGGAATCTTGCATCCCGCTCTCCGATGCGTGGTCTTTCACCGGTGCGCCCGCGCACTCTTTTGACCATTTGGTGAAGTTATTGGCCGGGGCGGCGTGCGGCGATGGCAACCTGCTGCTCTCGTGGGGGCCGCACTGGGATGGCGCGTTTGACGAGGGGCAGAAGCAACGGCTCTTTGAAATCGGCGATTGGCTGGCGCACAATGGCGAGTCCATATACGGCACGCGCGGCGGGCCATGGCGGCCCGGGGATTGGGGCGGAGCCACCCGGCGCGGGGCCATGGCGTATTTGCATTTGTTCCGGCGGCCGGAGGGCGACCTGGT
>CAZDWU010000042.1:14006-15599 GCA_964509165.1 uncultured Chthonomonas sp.
CCACCAGTTCCGCCCACTGGCGCTCCCGCAGCGCATCCAGCTTTTCGTGCAGAGCGAGAATCTCGAGTTCGGCCTTCAGGTTCACCTCGTAATCATGTTCGGCGGCCAGGCGATCGTTGGCGGCCTGCCGGTTCTGCGACATCATGATCACCGGGGCCTGCAGCGCCGCGATCATCGAGAGCACCAGGTTCAAAAAGATGAACGGATAGGGATCGAAAGCCCGCCCCCAGTGGGTGAGAATGACCGTGTTGCTGAGCACCCATGCCCCCAGCACGCCTAGGAACAAGAGGATGAAGGTCCACGACCCGCCAAAGGCCGTCAGCGCATCCGAAACGCGGTCGCCAAAGGTCAGCGCATCATCCCGTTGCTGGTTGAGATTCTTGCTAATCGGCAGGCGGCGGCGCAGGCTCTGCATGATGCCCTGGCTGAGATTTTCGGCTTCCACCCCCGTGGGCAAATGAAGGTCCTTCATGCCATGAATGCTACCTATGCCCTTCCCCCTTTTCATAGAATTGAAGGGGACGAAAAGCAGGGGAGCTTAGGTGGGCAACGGCTTGGCCATGACGACGCTGAGGTAGTTGACGCCAGGCCGCCAGTCGTGGGTGGCCACCGGCGCGTACCCCCATTTTTCGTAGAGGGCGATGAGGTGGGTGGCGTTCTCGCTGGTGTCGAGGGCGAGTTCGGTGTAGCCGGCGTGGAGGGCTTCGGATTCGACCTTTTGGAGCAGGGCCTGGCCGATGCCGAGCCCACGATGGTGGGGGCATACGCCGAACTGTCCGAAGTGCGCGACGTGGGGGTGGCGGTAGTAGGCGACGCGATCCTCGGGGTCCGGACGCACCCACACGATGGTGCCGACCAGCTTTCCGTCCAGCTCGGCGACCCAGCATTCACCTTCTTGCACGCGGCGGGCGGTGGTTTCCACCGTTTGGTGGGTGGCGGTGAAGCGCATCCCTGCTTCGGCTAGCTCGCGGTAGGCGCGGTGGAGGAGGTCGGTCAGCTCTGCCAGGGAGTCGCCGGGTTCCAACTTGCGGATCAAGACCCCCGACTCATGTTTAACTGACTGCATCACCCCGCATCCGCGCGACCAAATCCCGCACCGCCGGCCCCCACTCGGGAAACTCAAACTCAAACCCCGCCTCCTGCAAACGCCGGGGCACCACGTGGCGGCTCTTCATCACCAGTTCGGAATCCGCATCCATCACCCACGCCCCCAGGGCCACCATCCACGGCATGGCGGGCAACCCCGCGCGAACCCCCCACGCCTCGCGCAGTGCCCGCGCGAACTCCGCCTGCGGCAGGGGGTGCGGCGCGCACACATTCACCGGCCCGGCCAGGTCACTCTCAATCAAGAAGTCCAGTGCCCGCACGAAATCCACTTCATGGATCCAAGACACATACTGCCGCCCCGACCCCAGCCGTCCGCCCAGACCCCGACGCGCCAGGCCGGAGAGGATTTCGAACGCGCTGGCCTGGTCCACCCCCATCATGATGGCCGCGCGCAGGGCCACCCGGCGGGTGTGCGGCGTCTCGGCGGCATCGAGTTCGGCTTCCCAGTTCTTGGCGATTTGGATGCTGTAGTTCCACACCCGGGGC
>CAZDWU010000042.1:15699-18247 GCA_964509165.1 uncultured Chthonomonas sp.
TCGCCGGGCTGCTTGGGGTTGCGGGTCACCGTGGTGATCCGGTACCGGGCGGGGTCCAGGTGCCGGCGGATGGCCGCACCCATGTGCCCCGTCCCCCCAAAGATGAGGACGTGCTTCACGGTAGGGAGATTACCGGGTGGCCTCGATCAGCTCTGGACGAGCCACTTCTCCATCGCAAAGCGGTCGAGCGACTGCCCCCGCACCTCCACCGCCTCGGGCTGGGTGGTGACGAACCCCATGGCGGCGAAGGCGGGCTGCGCCATCAGGCTGGCATGGGTGATGAGGCGGGGTTCCCCCCGCTCCCGGGCGAGGGCCTCAATCTGATCATAGAGCCGCCGGAACAGCCCTTGCCCCTGCGCGGCGGGGCGGATGAAGGCCAAGTCGATGTAGCCCTCCGCCGCCAGGCTCATGAACCCCACAATCTCAGCCCCCTGGGTGGCCACCAGCACGGTCTGCGCCGCCAGCCGCGCATCCCACTCCGGGCCGCTGCGCGCCTCGGGCACCCAGGCCGCCCTTTGCGCCGGCGTGTAGGGGCTGGCGCTGTGCCGCACCGCATCGAACATCACCTGGCCCAGCGCCGCATGGTCGGCGGCCGTGGCCCGCCGAATCGAAACCCCATCCATCCGCCAATTATGGAGCGAGCCGACGACGCCATCCGCAAGCCCAAGCAGACGGGCGTAGAAGCGGCAAGGCCCAGGACACCGGGGCGCAGTCTTGGGACCGCAGCGGGCCGCAGGCGGTGGGTTTTTGGGGCGCCGGGGGAGGCGGCGGGACCAACCCCCGGGGCGATGGGAACCGCCCCTGCACCGGATATGAGCTGGTGGCCAATACCGCCTCGGCCACGGTGAGAGCCGATGCCACGAGAGGACGACCAAGTGGTTCGGTTCAATTTTTCCGATGCCGACTTGCAAGAATGTCACCCCCTCGAAAATGGGCGTCAAATTCAACTACGGAACGCCTCGTCACTAAAGCCGCGAGAAGGCGCGGCGGACCGCCCCCGTGCCCCACCCCAGCGCCACTCCACGTCTCCCCATCTCATGACCGATTGCCAAAAGTTGGGACAGTCATAACATCTTCTGGAATCTAAATCTGGGCCGAATCTGGTCACATAATCATCGAGCTATGGCATTGATCAGCACCCTCATTGCTTCCACGATTCTCGGCAGCGCCAGCGCCCCCGCCTTCCCGACCTACAACATCAAGGAAGGCGACACCTGGACTTACCAAGTCAAGGCCAAGGCCGATATCCAGCCCTACGCGATCGGCGGAAAGCTCACCATGAAGTTCATCAGCGCGCCCACCATGCCCCTGGCGATCAATGTGGAGCACGCCACCGTGATGGAGGTCGGCAATGAGAAGGCCGACGGCGGCACCACCAGCGCCATCTACGGAGTGGACAAGATGCTTGCGCCCACGAATTCGGGCCAAGGCGCCATGCTGTTTGCGCCCCAGTTCCTCTCCGCGATCTTTCTGCCCGCGAACAACGGCGGCAACATGGTCTTTCTCGGCCTGATGACCGAGTTCCGGTCCACCACCTCGGAAGACAAGGATCTCGTGAAGATCACAAGCTCCGCGAAAACGCAGGTGGAATCCACCTCCATCGAGCAGTGGGTGGACCCGAAGGCCGGCCGCCTGGTGCGGGCCAAGGTGGTGACGACCAACGCCACGGGCAAGATCACTTACGAACTGCTCCCGGTCGAGTGAGTTGAGTCTTTGTGGGTGCCCCGTGCGAGAGGACCGCGGGGCACCCGACCTGGACCAACTTTAGATTCTGAATTGCCCGGATGGTTGTCACATTTTTTGTCGCCATGAGCTATCTTGGGGACGATGCGGTCAGAGGAGTTTCATGCGGCCCTCCGGGAACGCGGCTTCCCCACTATCGGGCAACGCCTCTTGCGCGCCCGCCACTTCTACGGGCTCTCCGTACGCGAACTGGCGGACCAGGCGCAGGTGAGCAAGAACACCATCACGCGCCTGGAAAAGGGGTTGCCCGTGCATGATCAAACTGTCATCGTCTTGGCGCGGGCGCTCAACATTCGGCGCGAGCGGTTAGTGGCGGCCGATTTTCATTTGGAAGAGTCGGTGGCCATTGCCCGGGCCGATTCCGGCCGTTGGTTTGATGCCAACCTCTATCGCGGATCCGTATCGAACAGCCCCGAATTGCCCTCGGACCCCCGCGAGTGGAGCCCCGACGCACTTCCCTTTTCGCCCCTGGCGAGCCGCGATAGCAAGGGCCGATTCAACCCCAATTTGATGCATCTCCGGGCACCGACGCCGAGCAAATCGCACCGGGGGGAGGAGTTTGCCTATGTGCTGAACGGGAGGATGCGGTTGGTCTTTGATGACCACGCGCATGAACTAGGCCCCGGGGACAGTGCGTACTTCTGGGCCGCTGAGAGTCACCGGTACGAGCCACTCACCGAGGAGGTCCTGCTGCTCAGCATTGTGATCGACCCGTTCCCCGATTCGGCCCGCGGGCTGCGCCTCACTCGGGCGAGGAGTCGCGCCTCTGCGGCGGGCAACCGCGTGGCCAGCGGCCGAGGCTGAG
>CAZDWU010000043.1:0-6513 GCA_964509165.1 uncultured Chthonomonas sp.
GGCGGCAATGCGGAGTGGTTCGCCGTGGCCCGCAACGTGGATGAACTGGCGCAAGCGGCCGTGCTGGCTCATCAGGAAGGTCTGCGGTGCCACCCACTGGGCTGGGGGAGCAACCTGCTGCCCAGCGACCACGGCGTGCCGGGTCTGTGCGTGGCGAACCACGCCCGCAACATTGAATTCACGGGCGATGGCGGCCTGCTCGTGGACACGGGCGCGGCCTACCAAGACCTCTTCCTTGCCGCTACCCAGCGCGGTTGGGGAGGCTTGGAATATGCCGTGGGCATCCCCGGCACGGTGGGGGGTGCGCTGGTGAGCAACGCGGGGGCCTATCGCAGCAACATCAGCGAGATTGTCACCGAAGTGGAGGTCGTCCACGACGGCGAGCGCCGGTGGGAGCCCGCTTCGTTCCTCGAGTTCCGTTATCGCGACTCCATCCTTCGCCGCCCGAACCCCCCGGCCATCACGGTTCTCCGCATCCGCTGCCAGCTCAAGGCGCGCCCGGCCCTAGAAATCTACAACGACGCGCGGGAATACCAACGCCAGCGCATCGGCAAGCAACCGCCCATGGCGAGCGCGGGGAGCTTCTTTAAGAACGTGGAAGACAAGGCCCTGGCGGAGAGCCTTGACACCCTTCCTGCCGGGCTCAAGGCGGCTGGGGTGGTTCCGGCGGGCTATCTCATCGAGCAAGTCGGCCTGAAGGGCGCCCGCTATCAGGGCGCGATGCTAGGCGCAAGGCACGCCAATTTCTTGCTGAATGTGGGCAAAGCCAGCGCCACCTCGCTCCGCCGCTTGGCCGAGCACGCCCAGGCTCTCGTGCACGAGCGCTTTGGTGTGATGCTGGAGCCCGAAGTGCTTTACTTCGGGGACTGGAGCCATTGGGAGCCGATGGGCCGGCTCAATCTCGACGCCGCGAACTAGTCGATCTCGAGCGAACTGAATCGCTTCTCAACTTCGCTGGCGTGGCGCGAAAGGAACTTAAACGCCCAGTCGACACGCGCCCGCAGGGCCGCCGCGACGTTGCTCTCCGGGGACCCTTCAGGGAACTTGCCCGGTCGGCTGCGCTTTTCCAGCTTCTCGTAAGCCTTGCGGATGGTGGGGAAGTCGGCATCCGGCTCTACGCCGAGGATGGCCCGCGCCTGGCGGTCCAGATCAGCTTCGGTCAACGACGAACCGGACGCAGCAGCCGGCGTGCTGGCACTTGGTACGGCGGGCGGGGAAGCGGGCGGCTGGCCACCCGGCGTGGCCGTGGCTTCGTTGAGCTCGTCCCGCGCCAGTTGCTTCTCGATCTCCTTGACGCGCTCCCATTCGCGGCCGATGTACGACCGGAGCACATTCACCACTCGTTGCGCGTCTTTCATGCCTCTATTGTAGTGGGTTTAGAACCGGATCGTCATCCCGAATCCGCCTTGGAGGGCCAATCCTCCCTCCAGGCGGGTGAAGACCCGATAAATGATGCCGCTTTCGGCGGGGGCGTCCACCTCTAAAGTGAAGATCGCATTGCGCTGATCCCAGCGGCGATGAAAGCCCATGGTGATGCCCCAATTGGCTACCGGCGGACCCGCGCGGAGAGACACATCGGTGAGAGCGTAGCTGCGTTGCCCCGGGCTGGGGTTGAGGAAAAGCACGTGCTCGGCGGTGCCTTGCATACCACCGTAGCGGAAACTCACGTCCCCGCCCAGCAGCAAATCATGCCCCGCGCCGAGCTGGACCTCACTGGGGTCCCGTTCGATGAAGGGCTGGGAGGTGGGCTGCATGCCCAAGTTCGTCCCCGTCATGAGCGAGACTCCCAGCTCCTCGCCGATTCGAATCCCGGCCCCGGTGGCCCGTCCTCGTCCTTCATCAAAGGCGTAGACCGAAGCATTGACGCCAAAGGCGAGGCGCGTATCGTAGCGACCGCCCCACAAGCTCTCGTTGACCACTCGGCGTTGACCAAACGGCATACGCTGGCGGCCAATCCGCCACTCGCCCCGCCGTTCGATGAAGGCTTCGTCAATGAGTTCGCGGTCCACTTCGCCCGGCAGGCGGGCGAGACGCTGGGCAAAGCGCACCCGAGTCCCGTTCGGCAGTACCCCGCGCAGGCCCACCAGGCTGCTCTGGTAGCGCTGGTCAAACCACTCGAAACTCGTCCGCTCCGAAGTGGCAATCACGGTCGGTCGAATCTCCAGGAACGGCGCGATGTCGGCGTTTTGGGCGAAGGCGGAGGTGGCCAAAACCACCCCCACCAAACTCGCGGCCTTGCGAGCGATCATGCGCCCACCGTGGCCGCGATGTCACTCTGCGGGACCTGTCGTTGCTCACCGGTTGCCAAGTTCTTGATAGTGGCCTGGCCGGCCGCCAGTTCGTCGGTGCCTAAGATCACCGCCCACTGCGCCCGCATCCGGTCGGCTTGCTTCATCTGGCCCTTCAGATTCTTGCCTTCCACATCGTATTGAACGCTGAGGCCCGTCGCGCGCAACGCCCGGCACAGGGTTCGCACGGTGGGCCAGGCATCCTCGGTGGCGGCGACGACAAAGGCGTTCAGCCCCGGCATCGGCGGCAGGTCGCCCTGCGCCTCCAGCACGATGTAGGCGCGCTCCACGCCCATCCCGACGCCCACGCCGGGGGTCGCGGGGCCGCCCACTTCCTTCACCAAGTTGTCGTAGCGCCCGCCCCCGCACAGCGCCCCCTGGGCGCCCAGCAGGGTGCTGTGGACTTCGAACACCGTGTCGGTGTAGTAATCCAGGCCGCGCACGATCTCAGGGCGGAGTTCGTAGCCCACCCCTGCCTCGGTCAAGAGCGCTTGCAAGGTGTCAAAGTGCGCGCGGCTGGCATCTTCCAGGTGGTCGGTCACCACCGGCGCCCCGGCCATGAACTCGTTCACTTTGGGGTCCTTCTGGTCGAACAGTCGCAGCGGATTGCGGTCAGCCAGCATCTTGATCTCCTCCGATTGATCCGGCAACCAAGGGGCGAGATAGGCGGCCAACGCCTCCCGGAACCGCGCCCGAGATTCGGCGCGGCCAATGCAGTTCAGCAGCACTACCGTATCGCGCAGGCCGATGGCCCGGTAGAACTCAATGGTCGCCTCAATGATCTCCGCGTCCGCATCCGGCTGGCTACTGCCGAAGAGCTCCAGCCCGAACTGGTGCGCCTGTCGGTAGCGCCCCTTCTGGGGTCGCTCGTACCGGAAGATGGCCGTTTGGTAGCAGAGGCGCGTCACTCCGCCTTGGGAGCCCAGCTTGGCGTCCAGGTAGGCGCGCACGGCCGGGGCGGTTCCCTCGGGCTTCAGCGTCACCGAGCGGTCACCCTTGTCGGTGAACGAATACATCTGCTTGTTCACCACTTCGCTGGTGTCGCCACTGGTGCGGCTGAACAGCTCAGTGTGCTCAAACATCGGGGTGCGGACTTCGCCGTAGCCGTAGCGGGCCATCACAGCAAAGAAATGATCTTCAAGCCGATGCAAAACATCGCTCCGAAACGTGGCATTTTCGTTCGGGGTGGCGTCGTAGGTTCCGCGCGGGGCTTGAGTGATCATAGGTTTCCGTTTAAGTATTGTTGGGCGAGAGGCGCAAAGACGTCGTCGGGCAGGGGCTTGGCCCCGCCTAACTGGTTCGCGACGAGAAGAACTTGGGCGACCCGTTCCAGGGTCTCCATCCGGTGGCAGGCATCCGCCACCGAAGCCCCCAAAACGGTCGCTCCGTGGTGGGCCAGCAAAAAGGTCTTGTGATCGGCCACATATGGCTCCAAAGCCTGCCCCAAGGCCGGGGTGCCGGTGAGCCCGAACGGCACGTGCGCCACCGGCCCCAGCACCATGACGGCTTCGGGCATGACATTGGCCGGAATCGGCTCATCCGCCACGGCATACGAGGTCGCGACGGGCGGGTGCGCGTGAATCACGGCTTGCACATCCGGGCGATGGCGATAGATCACGGCGTGGTGCTCCCATTCCGAGGAAGGCCGCCCCGTCGGGTTCGCATCGGCCAGGGTGCCGTCCAGGCGCAGCAGGATAACGTCTTTTACGCACAAATGGCCCTTGGAGCGGCCGCTGGATGTGATCAAAAAGTGCCCGTCATCCCAGCGGGCCGAGAGGTTGCCTTCGGTCGCGCCCACGAGGTTTCGTTCCCACAATCGGCGGCCGTATTCCACCAACTCTTGAGCAAGTTCCTCCCTCCGCGACATGGAGCGTATTTTTACACACCTGAACCTTGGGCACTGGCTGATAGGCTTGGGTTAGAATCACACGATGCGTGCAATGACGTTGGGCGTGCTCGCCCTCATGACCGTTGGGGCTATGGCGCAACTTGCCCCGCCTTCTGAGGACTCGATTCTGGGTGCTCGCAGTCTGGCTCTCAGCCCGGACGGAACGCGCCTTGCGTTTAGCTACCGGGGCGACATCTGGGTGGTGCCCAGCACGGGTGGCCGCGCCATTCCGGTGACGACTCACGTCGAGATGGACGACAACCCGGTGTGGTCGCCGGACGGCAAGTGGATTGCCTTCAACAGCAACCGCGAGGGCGGCACCGACATCTACGTGGTGCCCAGCGATGGAGGACGTACCAAGCGCCTGACGTGGTACCCCGGCGGCGACCTTGCCACCGACTGGTCGCCCGACGGCAAGCACTTGCTGTTCCGCGCCAACCGCGAAGGCATTGACAACGGCCTTTACCGCCTAGATGTGAACACGGGCCGGTTCGTGGAGTTCTATCGCGACTTCATGTCCGTGGGCTCGCCCAAGATCAGCGGCGATGGCCAATACGTGGCGTTCAACCGGATGGGCTTCCCGAACGTTCGCCCGCGCTATCAAGGTTCGGCGGCCTCGCAGCTCTGGGTGCACGACACCCGCAGCGGCCAGTCCAAGTCTCTGCGCAACAACGGATTCCAGCACCTGTGGCAGGCGTTCGGACCGAACTCGTCGCTGTACTGCATCACCGTGACCGAACTCACGCCCAGCAGCTACCGCCTCGGCGAGACCCCGGCCCCCTACGTGGACAATGCGGCGAAGACCCCGAACGTCTACCGCGTGGACATGAACGGCCGAGCCGACCGCTTGACCAACTTTGTGGGTGCGGCGGTGCGCTACCTGACGGTGGCCCGGGGCAACGGCTTGATGGCCTTTGAACGGGACGGTGTGGTGTATCGCATGCGCGCCGGTGAAGAGCCGCAAACGCTCAACATCGTGGCCGTGGTGGACGATAAGACCACCCGCTACCAGCGCCAAGCCGTCACGGCCGCCAACCAGGGCGCGCTGAGCCCCGATGGCGAAACTTATGTCTTTGTGGCCAACAACGAGCTCTGGATGGTGAAGACCAAGCAGGGAAGCCGTCCCAACGACCGCGTGGCCGTGCAGCTGACCGACTGGCCGGGCCTGGACCGCGAGCCGATCTTTGGCACCGACAACAAGGTGGTCTATTTCACCAGCGACCGGGACGACTCGGAAGCGCTGTACGAAATGAACCTGGACACCAAGGCCGTACGCCGGGTTTCTCAGACTCAGCGCGACGTGCTGGAACTCCACACCACCCCGGACGGCAAGGCCATCACCTATTGGCAAACCGGTAAGGACGGCGGTCTGTTCCGCCTCGATCTAGCCACCAAGGCCGTCACCAAGGTCTTCGACTTCCCGCGCCAGCACCGCTTCGAAACTGATCCGGCCTACGCCTGGTCGCCGGACATGAAGTGGTTTGCCTACAGCAAGGGCACCCAAGGCTTTTCCAACACCAACGTGTACCTGCGCAACATGGCGACGGGCGAGGAAACCAACGTGACCCGCCTGGCCAGCAACCACGATGCGCCGGTGTTCTCGTCGGATGGCAAGTATCTGCTGTTCAACGCGGATCGCGGCCAGCCGGGCCTCTATATCCTGCCGCTGGTGCCGCCCGAAAACCGACCCGAGGACTACGACCGCGAATACAAGGCGCCGGAAGGCGTGCCCAACGTGGACGTGGACCTGGTCAAAATCCATCGCCGGGTGGAACGGCTCCGCGCCGAAGGGGGCCGCAACCTGCGCTTCGATAAGAAGGACGGGTTCGTGCTTTACATCAATGGCGGGGATATCGTCCGCGCCAACCTCAAGGGCGACCGCTTTGAGCGGCTGACCGGCGGCGGCGGCGTGGGTTCCTTCGAGTTCACGCCCGATGGCGACCACCTGGTTTACGTCGAGGGCGGCAACCTCCGCAAGATGAACCTGCGCGCCAACAACCGGCCCGTGGCCACCACGCCGTTCACGGCGGAGTGGGTGCGTGACGTGGTGGGCGAGCGCCAGGCCGCATTCAGCCAGTTCTGGCGGGAATACAACCGGTCGTTCTACGATCCGTTCTTCCACCGCCGCGATTGGTACGCCATCCGCAAGCGCTACGAGCCGCTGCTGGATTCGGTGGGTCACCCCAACGAGTTCGCCACGGTTCTGAACCAGATGGTCGGCGAACTGGAAGCCTCGCACGCCGAAGTCAGCCCCGCGCCCAGCGGTCCGCCGAGCTTCAGCGTGGCTCACCTGGGCTTTGAGATTGACTGGCGTCACACCGGTAAGGGCCTCAAGGT
>CAZDWU010000043.1:6613-15778 GCA_964509165.1 uncultured Chthonomonas sp.
TACGAGCACCAGGTGAACGAGCGCCGCCGCATGGTGGATGAGCTCAGCAACGGGCAACTGGCTTACGTGCACATCAGCGGAATGGGCGGGCCGCAACTCGCACGGTTCAACCTCGAAGTCTGGGAGTACCTTCAAGGCAAGAAGGGCGTGATTGTGGACGTGCGGTGGAATGGCGGCGGCAACATCAGCGATGACCTCATCGACCTGATTGAGCGCAAGCCGAACTACTACACCGTGCAACGCGATCGACCGGCCTTCACCTCACCCGACTACAGCTGGGATAAGCCGACGGCCGTCCTCGCCGCCGAAACGAGCTACAGCAACGCGGAAATGTTCCCCTACAGCATGAGCGCGCGCAAGCTCGCCACGTTTGTGGGGCAGCGCACGCCGGGCTACGTCATCTGGACGTGGGGTCTCGGCCTGGTGGATGGCACCGGGGCGCGCATGCCAAGTGCGGGCGTCTACCGCATGGACGGACGACCGCTGGAGAACGACGGCATCGAACCGGACATCGAAGTGGCCTGGAGCAACGAGCAGTACATGGCCGGCGAGGACCCGCAGCTGAAGCGGGCCGTGCAGGAAGTGCTGAAGAAGATCCGCTAAGCCAAGCGACCAACTACGCGGCGGTCTGGGCCAGCGACTGGATTTGGGAAACAAATTCCACGTCGGCCTGGGCCGCCACTTCGTTATAGGCCACCACCGGCAGGGCCGGCATGTGCCGATCCAGCAAGCGCCGCATGGCCAGCCGCAGGGCCGCCCCGCACAGCAGCACGGGCGTGTGGCCTTCATCCTGGGCACGGATGTAGCTTTGCTCTAGCTCTTCCAAGAACTGGCGTTGTCGCTCGGGCTCAATGGCGATGACCGGGCCGGCGGTGGTCTGCTGGATGGATTCCTGCAGAACGCGCTCGGTGGCCGCGCTGAGCGTGATGCACGTAAGCTTGAGGTCGGGGTTGCTGAACTGCCGCGTGATGGTGCGGCTGATGGCCGCGCGCACGAGTTCGCCCAGTTGGTCGGTGTCCTTGACCCGGCTGCCGTAGTCGGCCACCGTTTCCAAAATCGTCACGAGGTCCCGGATGGGAATGCGCTCGCGCAGCAAGTGTTGCAGCACCTTCTGCACGTCGCCCAGGGGCAGGGCATCGGCGCCCAGGGCCGTCACCACGGCTTCGTGGGTCTGCTTCAGGTTGTCCAGCAGGCGTTGCACGTCCTGGCGGGTCAGCAGTTCGGCGGAGTACGTCTTCACCACTTCGCCCAGGTGCGTGGCCAGGGCGGCCGGGGGTTCCACCACGGTGCAGCCTTGCTGTTCGGCGGCGCCGCGTTGGCCTTCGTCAATCCACAGGGCATCCAGGCCGAAGACGGGGTCCTTGGCGGCGGTACCGGTGATGCCGGAGATCGGATAGCCCGGCAAGATACAAAGGAGTTCATCCGGGAAGCAGCGCGCCCGCGCCACCTCTTCGCCGCGCACCTTGATGACGTATTCGTTGGGGTCCAGCATCGCGTTGTCGCGGATGCGGACGCTGGGCATCACAAAGCCCATGTCGGTGGCCAACTGGGCGCGGCTGGTGGCAATGCGCTCGGGGAGGTCGCCGCCCACGCGGGCATCCGCCAGCTTGGTGAGGCTGTAGCCCACTTCGATCTCCAGGGCGTCCACGCTCAGTAGCGGCAGCACCGCATCCGGGCTGCCCGGGGGCGGACCCTGCGGCTCTTCCGGCTTCGGGATGTCTTCTTCCTTGACCTTGGGCGTCAAGAGGGCAGAGATGATGTCGGGGTTGTTCTTGGAGAACTGACTCAGCGCAGCCATGAGCCCGGCGATGAGCAAGAAAATGATGGTGGGGAAGCCCGGCACAAAGGCGAATACCGCCATGGCCACGGCCGTGGCCATGAACACGCGCGGACGGCTGAGCACCTGCCCGAACACTGTGCCGCCCATGCCGGCCTCTTGGCCGTTACGGGTGACGAGCAAACCGGCGGAAGTGCTTACGAGCAAGGCAGGGATCTGCGAGACCAGACCCTCACCCACGGTGAGAATCGCGTACTTTTGAGCGACTTCGCCGATGCTGCCCTGGCCGTTCACCATGCCCATCACAATCCCGCCGAGGAGGTTGACCACGACGATGAGGATGCTGGCGATGGCGTCGCCTTTCACAAACTTACTGGCACCATCCATGGAGCCGTAGAAGTCGGCTTCTTGCTTGATGGCTTTGCGGCGCGCGCGGGCCTGGGCTTCGTCAATCAGGCCGGCGGCGAGGTCGGCGTCAATCGCCATCTGCTTACCCGGCATAGCGTCCAAGGTGAAGCGGGCGACGACTTCGGAGACGCGCGTGGCACCATTGGTGATGACCACAAACTGCACGATCATCAGGATGAGGAACGCCACAAACCCGACGACAATGTTGCCGCCGAGGACAAAGTTGCCGAAGGTGGTGATGACCTGGCCGGCCTCACCGGTGCCCAAAATGAGCTTGACCGCGACAATACTAAGCGCCAGCCGGAAAAGCGTGGTGATGAGCAGGAGCGAGGGGAAGACGCTGAACTGCAGCGGCTCGTCCACGTTCACGGCGGTGAGCAGGATGAGGATGGAGGCCCCGATGGCCATGACCAGCCCGAGGTCCAGGATGAAGTGGGGCAGAGGCATGATCAACATGCCCACCACGAGCAGAAGCCCGAAGCCGACCATGAGGTCGGTGTGACGCAGCATCTTGGTGAAGGTGTTCATGCCCAATCAGGCACACGTGGTGCCTATCGGATGTATCGGCAATTCTGCGGGGGTTCCTCAGTCCCGTCTTGCACGGTGGGTCCGGGCCGGTGCCGGGTATAACGTCGTTTCGCGCGCGCTCGTAGCTCAGTGGATAGAGCATCAGCTTGCGGAGCTGGGGGTCGGAGGTTCGAGTCCTCTCGAGCGCGCCAAGATCCGATTCGAGTCCTGGATCACTTTCGCACCTTAAGCCTCGACTGAGGACTGACTCGCTCCGGTGGTTTCACCCGTCTATAAGAAGAGGATAGGATTCCATGGCAACGTTCCGCTGCTTTAACGAGGGAACTGACCGGCTTTGCTCGCATCAAGTCAGGCTGGCCTACAGTCGTATCCACTTGCTGAGTGATCCCCATGATCTTTGCGGATCGGAGCAGATTCTGTGAGTTTGATTACCATCTTGGGCTTGGCGGTCAGCACATCTGACCTGTCCGCACAAACGCCATACCAAATCGTTCGAGAGCGAGTACACCCCTCACAGTTGGCGACGTTCGATCGATTGCCGCTCGAATCACTCTTCAACAAAGCCGGCTTTTCATCTTCTGAATCCATGCCTCTACTTTTTGAGAAGCTCAAGCAAGGAGAGGGAAGGGTTAGTGTTCATCGGAGTCACCACGAAGCATCCTTAGATCGAGTTGTTTTTGTCTCCGTTTATGGACATCTGGGCTCGACCCAGCTCAACATGGCCTTTGACTCGGAAACCGGATATCTGACCTCATGGCACTTTACTCCGCCAACCACTGACCCTTGGAAGCGTAATGGTTGGAACAGAAGCGAGGCGCAAGCCCGCGAAATCGCGAGTGCCTTTGCGAACTCGAATTTTCCTTTGAGCTCAACTTTGCGGATTCGATCCACGATTCCCCAAGTCCAGCCGGTTGACGAGAATGTGTCGAGGCACACATGGTTTTTTGTATTTGACTGGGAGCTTGATGGACGTCATGTGGGAGGCACGCAGACGGCATCGGCCGAGGTTGAAGAGTCGAGTGGCGCCCTGTTGTCCTATAACGGGATCGTTGGAGAAATCCAACGTCGGCCCTTGCTGCCAGACGAACTTGTGGAAAGTCGGGCGTACTTGGTTCAGAGACTGGTGGACCGTTTTGGCAACGGGTCCTACACACTAGGTAAGCGCAATCTGATTTATGCGCCCATGGGAGACAGGTGGATGTTTGTACCCAAGTGGGAGCTATTGGGAACGGAGATTGATCACGAGGGTCGGTTCAAAGCGTTCATTCAGATCGTAATAGACCCAGATACCAAGGCGGTCCTGCATGAAGACCGATCTGTTGGAGGGTTCGGTGCAGCTATTCCTGACTCAGGATTGAAAACACACGGACAATGGCAGTTCAAAGGTATCGAAGGCCAGATCAAGGCCACCGACCGCAAAGCCACCCAGGGAGGCGTGCAACGCACCCTCACCAGCGGCAATCGGCTCCTCGTCGGCACGTTCTTCGCCACCGAACGGCTCCTGGAAGTCAAGGGCGTATTCTTTGAAGTCGACCCCGCCCTCAGCGAAGCCTTGGCGAAAGCCCAGTAGCCAAGGACGAGAAGCACCGATGCCCGGTATAGTGCCCGCATGGAAATGATTCCGCCGGGCCGCCTGGGATGGCTCGACCTCACTGTCGATGCGGCCCCCGAAGTGCGTGATTTCTACGCGCGCGTCATTGGCTGGAAGCCCGAAGGCGTGGAGATGGACGGCTACGACGACTTCAACATGCTGGATGACACGGGCGAGCCCGTGGCGGGCATCTGCCACCGCCAGGGCATGAACGCGGGCATCCCGCCCGTCTGGATCCCCTACTTCATCGTGGAAGACATCGAAACGGCCACCAAGCAAGCGGTGCGCAACGGCGGGGAAGAAGTCGAGCTCCGCCGCGAAGAAGACGGCACGCTGGTGCTCTCGATCTTGAAGGACCCGGCGGGCGCCGTGTTCGCCCTCTTCCAAAGCGAAGAGATGGACGACGAAGAAGACGACGACTAATTAGTCGTTCTTAGGTCGGCCGGCGCGGCTGAAGGGTAACCAGATGATCTCGCACCGGCCGACAATCTTCTCTCGGGGGACCAGACCCCAGGCGCGGCTGTCGTAGCTGCCGTTGCGGTTGTCGCCCATCATCATGTAGTAGCCGGGCGGGATGGCCGCCGGGGGCAACGCCATCAGGCGCTTCATTTCGGCGGGGTCGCTAATCTGGTAGGCCGGCGCGGTGAGCGGGCTCGCATTGGCAAAGTCGCCCATGATGGTGAGCGGAATGTACTTGCCGTTGTCGTTCACCAGCTTGTAATCCGGGAGCGGATAATCGCCGAAGTTGGCCTTGGGCACGGGCTGCGTCGCCATTTGCGTGGTGCGCATTTCGTAGGGCTCGTCTTGCTCCACCCCGTTGCGATAAAGCTTGGAGTTACGGACTTCAATGACTTCACCCGGCACGCCTACGCACCGTTTGATGTAGTCCGCATTGGGGGTGCGCTCGTCCACCCCGGCGGCGGGCGGCGAAAACACCACGATTTCGCCCACCTTGGGGTCGGCGGTTCGGTACACCCACTTGTTGGCCACGATGGCGTCGCCCACATTGAGCGTATCCACCATGGAAGGCGTGGGGATGGTGAACGTCTGGATGGCGAACGGACGAACGAGCAGGAACACCAAGATGGCGGCGTAAACCAGCGCGTCGCCGGATTCGTTCAAGAACTTGAGAAACTTGTAGGATCCGCCCCGGCGGTGAGGGGGAGTCTTGGCAAGGGTCGGGCTTACGGCCAGGCGCACCAAGGTGCAAATCCCTGCGAAGATGAGAATCTGGCTCATGGGCGTCCGCGCCAAGCGGTCGATGGTTTCGACCGTGGGGGAGACCTGAGCCAGATAGATGCCGGGGAGACCGAACACGTTTAGCGGCGTTCTCGGATGCGGGCGGCCTTACCGACCTTGTCGCGCAGGTAGTACAGCTTGGCGCGGCGCACGCGACCGTGGCGCAGCACTTCAAACTTGGCCACGTTGGGGCTGTGCAGGGGCAGGGTGCGTTCCACGCCCACGCCGTTGCTCAGCTTGCGCAGAGTCACGTTCTTGGCGATGCCGCCGTTGCGGACGGCAATGGCCAGGCCTTCGAAAATCTGAATTCGTTCCTTGCCGCCTTCGCGCACCTTCACGTGGGCACGCACGGTGTCACCCGGGCGGATTTCGGGCAGGTCGTCCTTCATATAGGCTTGGGCGACGCTGGTCAGGATAGCTTGCTTGTTCATCGTGTTCGACTCCCCAGAGATCTTCCCGGAGAACATCCCGGATAATGATCGGTCAGTAACAGGCTAGGGTAGCAGATCGAGGTCGCTCTTCGTAAGGTCTGCGCGTGCAAATAGGTCCGGGCGTAGGTCGCGAGTCACCCTCAGTTGCTCTTGGCGGCGCCAGCGGGCCACCGCCGGGTGGTTGCCGCTACGCAGCACCTCGGGCACGGTTTCGCCTTCAAAGTCCAGCGGACGGGTGTAAAGCGGGTGCCCCAGCAGGCCGTCGTGACTAAAGCTGTCGTCTTGGTGGCTCTCGGGGTCGCCGAGTACGCCGGGGAGGAGCCGCGTGATGGCGTCGGCCATCATCAGGGCGGGCAGTTCGCCGCCGGTCAATACAAAGTCGCCGATGCTGCGGGTGCAGGTGGCCAGGTGGGTGCGCACGCGCTCGTCCACACCTTCGTAGTGTCCGCAGATAAAGATCGCGTGCCCGTGCTGGCTCCATGCTTCGGCATCGGCCTGGGTGAACCGGGGGCCGCGCGGGTCGGTCAGCACCACCACGGCCTCTTGGTGGCCGGGCAGGCTCCGCAGGGCATCGGCCACGCGGTCCACGCGCAGCACCATGCCGGGGCCACCGCCGTAGGGCGAGTCATCCACGGTGCGGTGCGCATCGGTGGCGAAATCGCGAGGGTTAGCGCACTGAAATTGAACCGCGCCCGAACCTGCCGCCCGCGCCATCATGCTATGCGAGAGCGCCTCCTGGATCATCTCCGGAAACAAGGTCACGAAATCAATCCGCACCCGTGAAGTGTGGCGCATAGGCAAAGGTATTCTCTGGTCCGTGAACGTCCCCGGCGATCTGAAGTACACGAAGTCTCACGAATGGGTCCGCATTGAAGGCGATACCGCCACCATCGGCATTACTGACCACGCGCAAAGCGAACTCGGCGACATCGTGTTTGTAGACTTGCCCAACGAGGGCCGCCAACTGGGCGCCGAAGAAGTTTTTGGGTCGGTGGAGTCGGTCAAGGCCGTCAGCGACATCTATAGCCCGGTGAGCGGGGAAGTGGTGGAAGCCAACGGCACCCTCGGCGCGCAGAGTGAACTCGTGAATAGCGACCCCTACGGCCAGGGCTGGCTGATTAAGGTGAAGCTGAGCGGCGAACCTGAGGGCCTGCTCTCCGCCAGCGAATACGAAGCCACTCTCTAAGGTTTTCGGGGCCTCCCCGGGGAGGCCCAAATTGTCCGGGTGCGGCCAACGTCCGCCATGCAAAATCGTAGGGGAAGCAGGGTCGAGTTTCGGCCCTCACCGAGCGATTCAATGACCTACGTACCGCATACCGATGCCGATGTGCGTGAGATGCTGGCGACCATTGGGGTCAACAGCATTGATGAGCTCTTCGCGGATATCCCCGAAGATCTCCGCCTGAAGGGCGAACTCCGCATCCCTAGCCGACTCGACGAGCATCAATTGATGCGGCACATGGCGGGTCTCGCCGCCCAGAACCTCGACCTGAGCCAAGTCACGTGCTTCCTGGGCGCGGGCATCTACGATCGCTACATCCCGGCCAGCGTCGGTGCGGTGATCAGCCGGGGCGAGTTCCTCACGGCTTACACGCCGTACCAGCCCGAAGTCAGCCAGGGCTACCTGCAGACGATTTACGAGTTCCAGAGCATGATTGCGGAGCTCTACGGTTGCGACCTCGCCAATGCGAGCATGTACGACGGGCCGACCAGCCTGGCCGAAGCCGCCCTGATGGCCTGTTCGCTCAAGCGCAAGGACATCGTGGTGATGAGCGAAGGCATCCACCCGCACGCTCGGCAGGTGATGGAGACCTACGCGTGGTCCAACGACGTGGAAGTGCGAACGCTCCCGCTCAAGGACGGCCAAACCGACCTGAGCCAGATGCCTGAAGGCGCGGTGCTGCTCATCCAGAACCCCAACTTCTACGGCGTGATTGAAGACCTCGCCGCTGCCCGCGCCGCTGCCGATAGCCAAGGCGCGATGCTGGTGGTGAGCGCCGACCCGACGGCCTGCGGCCTGCTGAAGGCCCCCGGCCACTACGGCGCGGATGTGGTGGTGGGCGAAGGCCAACCGCTCGGCATCCCGATGGGTCTCGGCGGACCGATGCTCGGCCTCTTTGCCTGCAAGCAGGAATTTGTCCGCTCCATCCCCGGTCGCATCGTGGGGCGCACCCACGATGCTCAGGGTCGCCCGGGCTTCACGATGACGCTCCGCACTCGCGAGCAAGACATTCGCCGCGAAAAGGCCACCAGCAACATCTGCACCAACGAAGCCCTGATGGCCCTGGCCAGTACGGTCTACATGAGCGCGGTGGGCAAAAACGGCATCCGCAGTGTGGCCACCAGCACGGTGCAAAACACGCAGTACGCCATTAAGGTGCTAACCGAAGCGGGAGGGAAGCTCAAGTTCCCGAATGCCCGCGTGTTCGGCGAGTTTGTGCTGACCCTGCCCAAGCCGGCGGCCGAGGTGCGCGATGCTTTGCTCTCGCACGGCATCCTGGCGGGATTGCCGCTCGGCCCGTACCTGGCGGGAGGCGAGAACGACCTCCTGGTCGCCGTCACCGAGATTCGCACTCAAGAAGAAATTGACGACTTTGCCCGTGCCCTGCGCGAGGTGCTGAACGGATGAAACCAATCCCCCTGATCTTCGAAAAATCTCGTCCGGGCCGCATCGGCTGCAACCTCCCGAAGGCCGACACGCCCGAAGTGGACGTGCAGGCCATCCTGGGCGAAACCCGCGACGCCGTGGCGTGGCCCGAGATTGGCGAGCTGGACATGCTACGCCACTTCACCAACCTCAGCCACCGCAACTACGGGATCGAAATCGGCTTCTACCCCCTGGGTAGCTGCACGATGAAATACAACCCGAAGATTAACGAGCGCACGGCTGGGCTGACGGGATTCACTCACACCCACCCGATGCAACCGGAAGAGACCATCGGGGGCTTCCTCGAAGTCTACGCCTCGTGCATGGACATCCTCAAGGAGATCACGGGCTTCGATGACATCACCATGCAGCCGGTGGCCGGAGCCCACGGCGAACTGGCCTGCTTGATGCTGATCAAGGCGTATCACGAAAGCCGAGGCGAAGGTGCCCAGCGCCGCGTGGTGCTGGTGCCGGACTCGGCCCACGGCACCAACCCGGCCAGTGCGGCCCGCTGCGGCTACGTGGTGAAGACGATCCCCACCGC
>CAZDWU010000043.1:15878-18093 GCA_964509165.1 uncultured Chthonomonas sp.
CTGCACAAGACGTTCAGCACGCCCCACGGTGGTGGCGGCCCCGGCTGCGGTGCCATCGGTCTCAAGTCGCACCTCGCGCCCTACATGCCCGGACCGGTCATCACCCGCAACGATGCCGGACAAGCCGTGCTGGACCACGACCGTCCGCACAGCATTGGCCGCGTGAGTGGCTTCTTTGGGCAATCGCTGATGGCCGTGCGCGCGCTCACTTACTTCCTGGCCTATGGCCGCGAAGGGATGAGCAGCATCAGTCGGTACTCGGTGCTGAACGCCAACTACGTGAAGGCTCGCCTCAAGGATGTGCTCCCGGCCGCCCACGACCGCCCCTGCATGCACGAGTGCGTGCTGACGGCGAAGCAGTACAAGGAGTACGGCGTGCGTGCCCTGGACCTGAGCAAGGCGCTGATTGACTACGGCTTCCACCCGCCGACGAACTACTTCCCGCTCATCGTGCCCGAAGCGTTCATGATCGAGCCCACGGAAACCGAAGCGAAGGAGACGCTGGACGCCTTTTGCGATGCCCTGATCGAGATCTGCGAAAAGGCCAAGACCGACCCGGATGCTCTGCACGCCGCGCCGACCAAGGCGATCGTCGGACGACTAGACGAAGCGGCGGCGGTGAAGAACCTCGACGTCCGCTACCAACCGGCGTAAGCCCCTCGCCCTCACCTCATCCATGAGGTGGGGGCATCTTGCTCTATGGAACCTGTGATGCCCTGGCGAGTCGACGGCCCCCAAGGGCCGCGCGAGCACATGGCGGCGGATGAAGCTCTGGTGTATGGCGGGCGGGTTTACACCTGGGACGCCCCGGCCGTGACGCTCGGCCGGTTCCAAGACCCTGCCCGGGTGATGGCCGCCCACCCGCACCTTCCGCACGCGGTGCGCCCCACGGGGGGCAAGGCCGTTCTGCACGGCCACGACCTCACAATTGGCCTGGCGGTGCCCTGGGAATGGGCGAACTGGACCGAAGCCGAGCGGCGTAGCGTGCGCTTGGTGTATCGGCGCCTGGCGGAGCCGCTGGTACAGGCCCTGAACCAGGCGGGAGTGGCGGCGGCCCTGGCCGAGCAGACCCCCTTTGTGCGCAGCGCGGGCAAGGTGGCCGACTGTTTTGCCCACATCGCGCCCAACGACATCGTGGACCCCAAGACGGGCCGCAAGGTGTGCGGCTGCGCCCTGGCCCTGCGGGAAAGTGGCGTGCTGGTGCAGTGCAGCCTGCCCGTGCGGCTGCCGGATCCCGAGGTGGCGAACCTCTTTGGGGCGCAGGTGAATTACGGCCAATATCCGCACCTGACCGCCGAAAGACTGGCCGAAGCCCTCGCCGACGCCTTTGGCCCTTAGGCCTTGGACACTGTTCAACCTTTCCCTGCGTCTGATATCGTATCGATATGACGCGATACGCTCCGGCCGCGCTGGCTTTGCTGGCAGGAACCCTTATCCTTTCTGGATGCCAGAACCAAAGTAGTAGCTCCGGCGCCACGGGCCTGAACAGCGAATACAAAGCCCTGAAGGAAGGCGAAACCTCGCCCACCGGTACGGGTGGTACTTCGGCGACTACCCCCGGTGGCACCACGTCGACTACGCCCGGAGCCGCTGCAGGTGGGGGCGTCGTCGCCAGTGGTTCGCCGACCGGCACCGCCGTCGAAGCCCCGGCCGCCAAGGTCGAAGATGGCGAAGTGGCCCTCCGCCTGGGCGTGAAGAAGGGTGAAACCTTCCGCTTCAAGCAGACGACGGATGCGACTTTGACCCTGCCTGCCATGGGCAGCGGCACTGCCAAGCCCGCTAACTACACGGTGGCCACCGGCCAAACCTACACGATCTCGGATGTGAAGAACGATGTGTTTGACGTCGAAATCCGCACCGACAAGCCGGAAGTGGTCAAGGCCGACGAAGCCGCCCAACAGGTGGTGCAGATGCTGGGGGGCGACGCCCGCACCATGAACTTCACCTACGACGCGCTGGGCAAGCCGGGTGCGCAAACGGGCAGCGTACTGCGCGGCGTGCCGGGCAGCAGCGATTCGATTCTGCAGAGCGGTTTCCTGGGGATTGTCTTCCCGAAGGATGGCGTGAAGGTGGGCGACAAGTGGACCAACAAGGTGGACATCGCCAAGCAGATGGGCCTGCCGCCGAACGTGGAGGTCAAGAACCCCGACATGACGGTGACGTACGTGCTCAAGAGCATTGACCGCAACGGCGACCGCGCGGTGATCAGCATCAA
>CAZDWU010000044.1:0-17523 GCA_964509165.1 uncultured Chthonomonas sp.
GGGGTCGGCAAAGAACGTAGCCCGGAGCCCGGCTTTCTCCAGGGCCGGAACGACGACCTCCAAGTGGTTCAGTGTCGTCCCATCGTAGGTGAGGGTGACGGCCACCATAACTCTATTGTACGCGCTTTAGGGGGTGTCTTCCGTTTTCTTCTTCAGGCGCAGGGGGGTGTCCTTCTTGCCCTCGCTCGCCATCAGGATCGTGCCGGCGGACTGGTTGCGGGAGATGAGGTAAGTCACGCCCCCGGCGGTGAGCTTGACCGTAGTGGGGTCTGGCCGCTCCCATTTGCCCGTCGAGACGTTGCCAAACAGGCTGAATTCGAAGGTCATGTCCGCGCGGAGTTCCAAGCGAATCCCGCCGAGCTGATCGGCAAAGCCCGGGCTCATCTTGATCTCCCGGCCCTTGTCGTCCTTCAGCACCTGGGGGTCTTCGCTTTCGTAGATGCCGGCCCACCCGTCTTCGGTAGCGGCCCCGACTTCGGCGGGGGTCATAGGTTTGGAGTCCGCCGACTTGGCTGCCGGCTTGTCGGGGCTTGAGGAGTCCGAAGCGGCGGGTTGGCAGGCGACGAGCAGCGCCAGGCTGGCCAGGGCGAGCAGGCTAGAGAGGAACTTGACCATGGTAACCATCAAGGGTGAGACGGGCATCTTCGATGCTGAGGGAAAGGAGACGCTTGAGGACCACCAACTCGGGGTGATCCTCGGCGAGACTGTTGACAATTCCGAACGATTCCTTGAGGCTAAGGAAGGCGGTTTCCGCTTCCTTCACGCGGCGCAGGCGCTCCTCATCGGCGCGGGCGAAGTCCACCTTGATATCGGCGGGGGTCGGAATCTTGGTGGCAATGGCCGAAAGGGAAGCCCCGGCGTCGTCCAGTAGGTTGAGGGATTCGGTGAGGGCTTCCTTCAGTTCACCCTGGGCGCGGGCCTGTTGGGCGACGGCTTCGCGGCGCGTGTCCACCATCGTGTTCAGCGAGTTTTGCGCCCGCACGGAGCCTTCGCGCAGAGCATCCTCCAGCTTGCGTTCGGCGGCGCGCTGGCTCACTTTGTCCACTTGGGGGTCAGCGGGTTTCGGAGCCGGAGACGGAAGCCGGGCGGGAGCGGGTTGCGGGCGTGTGAAGTACCAGGCCGCGCCGCCGAGCACCAAGACGCTCGCCACGATCGCTACCGGGAGGACTCGCACGGGTTTTCCCACGCCGGAATTGTACTGAAGGCACTCGCAAGGGCTCGGGCTTCGACTACAATCCGGACATGACGTTGACGTTGCTGGCGGCCGCCTTGGTTCAGGGCGAACCCACGAGCCCCTACCTCTTGGAAATCAGCCAACCCGGCCGGGTTGAGGCTCGAACGGGCCTGACCGACCTGAAGACGGGCCAGACCGTGAACCTGGACGATGTGGCGAAGGCCGCGCGCAACGTCCGCTTTGTGCTGGTAGGCGAGCAGCACAACACCCCCGCGCACCACGCGATGCAGGCCGCCGTCATCGAAGCCTTGGTCAAAGACGGCCGCGAGGTCACGGTGGGCTTTGAGATGTTCACCTTCGATAACCAGAAGAGCCTGGCCGGATGGACGCAAGGCCGCTGGACGGAAGACGAGTTCATTGCCAAGAGCAACTGGGCCGAGCAGTGGGGCTTCCCCTTCTCGGCGTACCGGCCGATTTTCGAATCCGTACGCACACACAAACTGCCGATGGTGGCGCTGAACGTGCCGCGCACCTGGGTGCGCCAGATCAGCCGCAACGGGGTGGACGCCATGCTGCCCGAAACCAAAGCCCGCGTGCCCAAGCTCGACCTGAGCCACAAGGGGCACCGGATGGTGTTCGACAGCCTGATGGGCGGCCACACGGGTTCGAATATGGACAACATTTACGCAGCCCAAGTGCTGTGGGACGAAGGCATGGCCATTAACGCCCGCCGAGAAATGGACACGCGCCGCGCGAATCCCAAGGCCGTGATGGTGATCGTCGCGGGGATTGGCCACGTGATGCACAAGTCGGGCATTGATCTGCGCATCACGCAAGGGACCGGCGAACCCACGCTGAGCGTGATCTGCGTGGAGCCCGATGCCCCGAATGAAGTGGCGCGCAGCCTGGGCGACTACGTCTATCGGCCCGCCGCTGGTGGCTAGGATTGGGTCCGGTATACAAAACCAGGTATCCTGCCGATAAGAGGATTACGTCTTGATCTACGTTGCCATTCACACCGGAGAAACGCTTGATAGTGCTGTCAAGCGATTCAATCAGAAGGTTCAGCAGTCCGGCTTGCTCCGCGACCTGAAGGACCACGCTTTCTACGAAAAGCCGAGCGAAAAGCGCCGCCGCGCCTCTCGCCGACGCGGACGCGCCTAAGCGCCCAGTTTTCGGTTCCCCCGGAGCCATTTCATCCGGGGTGCTATGGCTACTCCGAAACCGATCCAACATCTCCAGTCCACAAGTTGGGGGCGTTGGATCGTTCGCATTTTCGGGTCGCTCATGGTGGCGGCGGCGATTACGCTGCACATGCAGTGGCCCATTTCGCCGCTCGTCGGGCTTGGCCTCACCTGCCTTTCCTTAGCCGCCGGGGCCATGATGGCCGTGCACTTGCGGCAGAGCGGCCTGCCGGCGGATGAAGTCCGCCGCGATGAACTCATCGTTTTTGCCACCAGTCTGGTGGCGATTCTCGGCACCCAGATCATTGTCACCTTGCTGAAGGGCGAAACGAGCCCGGGCTTGGTGTATCTCAGCCTCGGCCCGATTGTCGCCCAGGCCATGCTGACCTCGGCGTTGCTTGGCCCGAATATCGCGGTGATTGGGGTGACGGTGGTGAGCCTTCTGCTCGGCATGAGCGGAGCCTTGGCCCCCGATACGGTCATGGCGGCGTGGATTGCTGGGGTGGTGGGGAGCCACGCAGTAAATCCGATCAAGCAGCGCAGTGACCTGCTTCGCGCCATTGGCGTGCAGACCATTGCCCACGTCATCCTGGTGGCGGCGGTTTCGATTTCGGTGAGCAAGCCGCTCCTCGAAATCGGTTGGGGCATCATGTGGGCTTCGGTGGCCGCGCTGGTGGCGACCAGCGTGTTTTGGCTGGGTCTGGCGGTGCTGGAGCGCCTGTTTGGGCTGGTCAGCGACTGGTCTCTGCTCGAACTCTGCAGCCCCGAACATCCGCTGCTACGCGACCTCACTTTGCGGGCTCCGGGCACTTACGCCCACAGTGTGGCGGTGGCCAATCTGGCCGAGAACGCCGCTCGCCTGGTGGGCGCGAACCCGGTGCTGGTGCGGACGATGGCGTACTTCCACGACATCGGGAAGACCCTGCGGCCGAGCTACTTTGTGGAGAACCAGACCGGCGATAACCCGCACGACAACATGACGCCGGCCCTGAGCGCGCAGGTCATCCGGGCGCACGTGGGCGACGGGGTGGAGCTAGCCCGCAAGAAGCGGATGCCCAAGATCATCGTGGATGCCATCCAGCAGCACCACGGCACCACGCTCATCACTTATTTCTATCACCGCGCTTTGACCACGGCCACCAACCCGGATTCGGCGAGCATGGAGCCGTTTTTCCGCTACGATGGGCCGCGCCCGCAAACCCGGGAAATCGCGATCTTGCACCTGGCCGACCAAGTGGAAGCCGCCACCCGAACTTGCCACGGCGGGCCGGAAGAGTGCGCCCAACTCATCCGCGACCTTATCGAAAAGAGCCGCGCTGAGGGACAGTTGGCCGAGTGTGACCTCACCTTCCGTGAACTCACGCTCATCACAGATGCCTTCATCAACACGGTGAACGCTCTCCGCCACGAGCGGGTGGAGTACCCTGAGCTGCCGGAACCTTCGCCGCCGGTGAACCAAGATGGTGACCCTGACGAACCATACGTCCAATCGTCTCCTTAACTCGACGATTCGGGAAGTGGTGGCGCGTTTGCTGGCGCACCATGGCCACGAGGGCGCGGGCGTGGAGATCGTGATTATGGAGCCGGGAGCCATACGTGAGCTCAACCGCGACTTCCGCCAGCAAGATCACGCCACCGACGTTTTGACCTTCCCGGCCCCGCCGAATCCGATGGGGCATCTCGGTGAAATCGCCATCAATATCCGCGATGTGCGGCGCGGCGCCGCGCACCGCATGGTTTCCAACACCCACGAAGCCACCGCGCTCGCCATCCACGGTGCTTTGCACCTTTTGGGATACGATGACGAAACCGAACCGGAACGGGATGAAATGGTGCGCCTGATGAACGACCACTTACGACGGGAGAACATGAAAGTGGACGAAAACTGGGCGAGCCTGCCCCACGCGGAGGAGATCTACTAACTTGGCCCTGCGCGACATTGCCGTACCGTTTCGCGCGGCCATGAACGGGCTGGTGCACACGTTCCGCACGCAGCGGCACATGCGGGTGCACCTCTACGTCACCATCATCGTCGTTCTGCTTTCGTTCCTCACCAACCTCTCGCGCCGGGAGCTGCTGGTGCTGCTGTTTATGATCACCTTCGTCTTGGTGGCGGAGATGTTCAACTCGGCGATTGAGGCCACGGTGGACCTCATTTCGCCCAACTATCATCCGCTGGCCAAGTTCGCCAAAGACATTGCGGCGGGAGCGGTGCTCATCACGACGATCATGGCCGTGGTGGTAGGTTTGATCCTCTTTTTGGCCGACGACCAGTGGGAGCGCATCCGCCTGAGCTTGGGCGCGCCGAGTATCGGCATGCCCATCGCCATCCGCATCGTGGCCGGGGCCCTGCTGGTCGTGCTGGCGACCGTCATCGGCAAGGGTCTAGGCAAGCACGGGCGCGTGCTGCAAGGCGGCCTGGTGAGCGGCCACAGTGCGCTCGGCTTCTACTTTGCCACTTGCACTTTCTTTGTTTCGGACAACCTCTTGGCTTCCGCGATTGCCGTACTGTTAGCCTCGCTGGTGGCGCAGAGCCGCTACGAAGCCAAGTTCCACTCGTTCTTTGAACTCTCCTTGGGCGCGCTCGTCGGTGTGCTCTTTGGGGTAATGCTTTTCGGACTTTTGCCGAAATAGGGATAATAGAGAGGCGTTTTCGCGCAATCCATGAAGGAACCCCCGCCACGTACCTTGGCCCGGAATTCTGCAAAGTCGCAGAAAGGCTGGGCCTTCGCACCCCTTATTGGATGGTCTGTTGCCGCTTTGGCTTTGAGCGCCATGCTCAGCCCCAGCACGCAATACGCGGGATTGATTGTGATCCTGCTCCTTTCCGCGCTCGGCGTCGCCGTGTTCGCCGCGCTGGAGCGCGCCCTCGACCGCGTGAAAACCATGGCCCTGGCCGGCGTGCTGGGTGGCCAAATTTCGCCGCAAGAACTACGCCCGCGTCGCTTTGCCCTGCGTGACCTGAGTTCCGGCTTTGCCCGCCTTAGTTGGGTGGGGCTCATGCTCTCCGCCCTGTGGCTGGTGCGCACGGAGACCGGCTGGACCTGGACGAACATCCTGCTGACCGTGCTGGGTGTGACCGTGGTGGGCCACCTCATCCAGGTGTGGGTGCGCTACCGGGCCGAAATGGACCCGACCCGGATGCTGACCTCCATGCGGGGCTTCATCACTTTGTGGCTAAAGAGTGGACCGCTTATTGGGGCGGCCACCACGGTGAGTGAATCGCTGCGGGGACGCAACCGGCGCAATGCGACGGAGGAAGCCGAGCAGGAGAACGCGGTGGAGGAAGAGATCCGCACCCTGCTGGACGAAGCCGAAGCCGACGAGAATTGGTCCGAAGAACGGACCGACATGCTGGAGAGCGTGCTGGGCTTTGAAGAAACCACCGCCCGCGAGATCATGACGCCCCGCGTGGACCTGGACTCGGTTCCCAAGAGCGCCAGCCTGAACGACGTGGTGCGCGTGGTGGTGGAAAGTGGCCACAGCCGCCTGCCGGTTTACGAAGAGAGCGATGACAACATCCTGGGCGTGGTGCACGCCAAGGACGTGCTGCAGGCCCTGATGAACGAGGAGATGGAGCCGACGCTGGAGAGCCTGATGCGCACGCCACTGTTCGTTTATGAATCGAACACCGTGGGCGAGGTTCTGCGCGAAATGCGGACCCACAAGGTGCCGATGGCCATTGTGCAAGACGACCGGGGGGCCACCGCCGGCGTGGTGACAATGGAAGATATCGTGGAAGAGCTGGTGGGCGAAATCCACGACGAATACGACACCGACGAGCCGGAGATTCTGCTGGAACAGGCTGCCAACGGCTGGGTGGTGGATGGCCGCTATAACCTCGATGACCTGAACGAGGAGATCGGCACCGCCTTTGTCAACGAAGAGGTGGATACCATTGGCGGTTATCTGTTCTCTTTGCTAGGTCGGCCAGCCGTGGAAGGCGACGAAGTGGAAGCCGAAGGCTATAAGCTGACGGTGCAGGAAGTGGATGGCAAACGCATTGCCCGCGTGGGCGTGGAGCCGCTGGCCGTTTCGGCTATGGACATGCTGGTGGGAGAAGACCAGCGCGTGGCGGACTAACCTCCTTTAGCGCGAAATCACCCGGGCGATGACGAAGCCGAAGGTGGCGCCAAAGCCCACGGCTGCAATGGCCACCTGAGTGATGAGCCCGCGGTGAGTTTCCCAGAAATTCGGCTTATCCTTGGAACGGATACGGACGCAATCCAACGTGACCGTGCTGGTGCTGCCCCACATATTGATGGAAAGGCTCTGTGCCTGAGGGTTAAAGCTCAGCACATTGGCGGAGTACCAGCCGCCGTAGCCTTGCACATGCGCATCGACCTTTTGGTTGGGTAGCGGCGCAAAGGGTTGAAGCTGGTGGGCCGGGAGGGCGACCTCTGCCCCGCTGACAAACTGGATGTGAGCGATATCGCCCTGAATGCGCTGCACGCGGGCGACGTAAAGCCAGCCGTCGGTGCTGGGGGCATAGACCAGTTGGCCGGAGGTGATTTCGGGGCGCGAGGCCAGGCGCTCTCGGAGGGCTTGGACGACGGCGTCGCGGGGGATGCCCGCCTCTTGGGCGGCTTGCACGAAGGCCTCGAACGGGGCGAGTTCGTGATCCTCGGTGGTGAGGGCTTGGGCGCGACTGAGCACGCCTTGCAGCTCGTCTTCGCTCAGGTGGCCCGTGTCCAAGCGATTCATTGCGGGAGGATACTCCCTGGAGCGTGGGGACCTACCGGGTACCCTTCGTGGGTCGCGGCCTCGTAGCTCAGGGGATAGAGCGCCTCCGTCCTAAGGAGGGCGTCGGGGGTTCGAGTCCCTCCGAGGCCGCCATTTTGAACGAGAATCCTTCGTTAGTTCGTCAAGAACTGTTCGCCGGGCCGTGTCAGTGCATGCCCTCCTGTAATGGCTTGCAAATGTGCGCTAAGTGCATTCAAAGTCTATCCGACAGCACTCCATGATCACTTAGCAATGGCACATCGAATGGACAGTAAGTGCAATGGTATCAATAGCCAAGGGTTATTGCACAAGGTGGCGCTCGTCGGCCCAGGAACGATAGTACATATCGCGACAAATGGGGAAGGCGTAACGGCAACCCTTGGAATCGAGTCGCGCCTCGTATCATGCGTATGCTCGACCGAGGTACTCTTCGCCTGCACGCCCTTGGCAGAGCCCCAAATCAAGATGTTGACCACCGCCATCGCGCTCTCCCTCCTTTCTTCGCCGGCCTCCCTCTCTCCCGAGAGTCAAGATGGTCGCATACCCTCCCTTCCCAAGCAGGCCGCACTTGAGCGCTTCAGCTTTTGGGATAACAAGGATTGGGATTGGTACAAAGAGAACATCCCCTTCTGGGAATCCCCGGACAAGGATATTGATGAAACCTACTACTATCGATGGGAGTTGGTCACAAAGCACCGGGTTTATGGGTCTCCCGAAACGGGATACATCTATACCGAGTTCATCAATCGCCCGCCGTGGTCCGGCGCCTATGGTGCCATCAGTTGCCCCGTCGGCTTTCAGTTTTACGAACTCAGGTGGCTCAAACAGCGCCAATCCACGCTGGACTTTGCCAAATACTGGCACAGCACGCCCGGGGCCCAACCTCGATCCTACAGCAACTGGCTCATTGACTCCTTCTGGGCGGTCTACCAAGTGCACGGAGACAAGGACTGGATCCTCTCCATGCTGCCTGCCATGGAGGCTCAATATGAAGGGTGGATGCAGGAGCGATTCATCGAAGAGAAGGGTATGTTCGCCTGGTCAGGCATGCGCGACGGCATGGAGACGAACATCGCTTCTCGGCAGACCAATGATTGGTTTGCCGGCGCCGAGAGCTTCCGCCCCACTCTAAATGCGTACCTTTATGCGGACCTGATCGCGACGGCGAAGACGCATCGCCTCGCGGGAAATGTCGAGAAGGCGGAGGAGTTCAACCGTCGCGCCCAAGATCTGCGCCAGAAGATGCAAGCGAATCTGTGGGATCCCAAGCGCAATTTCTTCTCCACGATGTTCTTGAACAACGAGAGCAAGGATGGATATTCAATTGCCAAGGGCACATTGCTCTACGATGACGGCCAATTCAAAGGCAGTCCCTATGGCCGCCAACTGATCGGTTATGTCCCGTGGATGTTCAACATGCCGGAACAAGGTAAGGGCTACGAAGTCGCTTGGAAGGGTGTCACCGATCCCCAGGTTTTCTTTGCCCCTCACGGACTCTACACGGTGGAACGAAGAGATCCTCTCTTTTTGATTGCCCCGACCAGCTGTGTTTGGAGCGGAAACAACTGGCCCTACGCCCAGGCTCAAACGCTGCAAGCCATGGCCAATGTCGTGCTCAACTACAAGCAATCGGTGGTCTCAAAGGCGGATTACTTTAAGGTCTTTAAGAACTACACGCTCACGCATCGCAAGGATGGGAGGCCCTATCTCGCGGAGACCAGTGATCCGGACACTGGCCGCTGGACGTTTGACGAGCCCAACAAGAGCGAGCACTACTTCCACTCTTCCTACAACGACCTTCTGATCACGGGCCTGGCTGGATTGCGGCCGACCGATGACGATACCGTTGAGGTGAACCCTCTCGCCCCCGAGTCTTGGGATTACTTCATGCTGGACGACGTTTCTTACAAGGGTCGCAAGTTGACCATCGTCTGGGACAAGACAGGGAGGCGCTACTCCGCCGGGCAGGGCCTGAGTATCTGGGTGGATGATAAGCGACTCGCCAATCGAAGGGACTTGGGTCCGCTCAAGGCCACGCTGCGTCCGATCCAACCGGTAAGGCAACCCGCGACCGATCTTCGCTGGGTGAATGTGGCGGTCAACAACGACAGCAATTACTTCCCCTACCTCAGGGTCTCGTCGGTGGGTAGCTCTGGCGCGATGGGCGAACTCTATGATGGCGTGTCTTACTATCACGCCGACCGGCCCACCAATCGATGGATTTCGGACTCTGGCCGCGATGTCCAGAGCGTCGAATACGACTTTGGCGTCAAGCGGACGATCGAGGAAGTGCGGTTGTACGTGATTGATGACGGAGCGGCTGCTGGTGTTGTGGCGCCGGAGGGTTTTGCTTTAGAAGCGTTCGATGGATCCAGCTGGAGAAAGATTGAGTCGGTCAAGGCTACGCCCGCAGTTCCGAAGGGACACACCGCCAACACCCTACGCTTTGCTCCGATCGAGGCGTCCAAGATTCGCGTACTCCTCCTGGCAAAGCCCGGCACGGCGGTTGGACTTTCCGAATTGGAAGTATGGGGATTCAACAAGATGCCGATGCCCCAGGCAAAGAGCCCGACCAATCTGGCGCAAGGGGCATCCGCCACGGCTTCCTATACCAGCCGATTCGACGTGGTCACGGAAGTCAACGACGGAATCATCGCCATGAGCGGCGGTCGGAACCGATGGACCGCATATGAATCCCCCAATGACTCCGACTGGATTGAGTTGGATTTCAAGGCGCTGACCACCATTGGCTCGGTGTCCCTCTGCCTGTACTCTGATGGCGGCGGCGTGCAGTTGCCCACAAGCTATCGACTGGAGCAATGGAAGGACGGCGCTTGGACACCCATCAAGGAAACGAGCCGGGAGCCCTCGGTGACCACCCGTGGGGTGCCCAACCGAATCTTCTTCGATGCCATCCGAACGCAAAAGCTTCGGGTCATCTTTGAACACAACCCGAAGGCGAAAACAGGAGTGAGCGAGATTCTCGTGTTTCCGCCCGATGCCAGCTAGAAGGGAATCGGTCGCTGACCGATTCTCTGCGTCTGCGTCGCAGCCAAGAAGCTAGAGAGCGGGTGCGGCCCGCCAGGGTTAATTAAAGAAAAGGGCGGTTTGCACCGCCCTTTCTTCATTGCTCACTGACCCGCGGGAGCTTCTGCCCCGGGTGGGGGGCCGCCCGGGGCTTTGCCGGCCTCGTTGTTGAACCGGTTTCTCATTTCCGGATTCTCTCGAACAGTGTTCGACCCCGAGTCAGCGGCCTGGTTGCCGCATCCTGTCATGACGATACATAGGAACAGCAAAGGAGCCCACAGTCGAATCAATGATGCCTTCATCGATCAGTTCACCGGTTCGTGGCCCTGCAGGTACCAGCCCCACAGTCGGTTCGGATAGCGCTGGTAGATGAACCCGCCCGGGCCCCAGTAGCCCGCACCGCCATCGCCAGAGCAACTGGGGTGTTGATAGAAGGCGTCGTTCTTGATCTTGCCGGCGTGGCCGTCAGCATAAGCCACCGGAGCCGATCGACTGTGGGCGACGTGAGCCGCAAAGACCGGCGTGTAGCCGGTGCCCGCCGACGGATTCGTGTAGCTGGCCACGCAAGCGTTCCACCACGGGTCGATGTCGACCTGGACATCCGCCGGGTCGTTTGTCCAAGTGGCGAGGCCCGGCACCGGACCCGCGACCGGGAAGAACACGCCCAGCGAAGCCGGCTCATCGATCGAAGTCGTGGATCGGGGGCGAATGTTCCAGGCGACCGGGTCCCACACGTTCAACGCGATGTTGTTCGGGAGGATCGTCTGCTCCTTCGTCCAGTCACCCCAGGTGCCCGTCGGGGCGATGGGATTCTTGGGCGTCTGGAGGCTAGAGGGCTTCGGGTTCAAGCCGTTCCACCAGATGTCGTTGTTCTTGGTGTAGGGCTCCAGCATTTGGAGGATGCCGACCATTTCGCCTGGGGTGTGCCAGTCGCCGCCGGGAATGCCGTCCTCGTCCAGGGCCTGAACGGTCATCGGCATCACGTCGTCGTAGTCGGTCGAGTAGATGTTGATTGCTGTTGCGAGCTGCCTCACGTTAGAAACGGTGATGGTCGCCTTGGCCGCCTTCTTCGCCTGGGCAAAAACCGGGAAGAGGATGGCAGCGAGGATCGCGATGATCGCGATGACAACGAGCAGTTCAATCAGAGTGAATCCCCGAATCGGGGCAGATGATTTTGAGTTGTATGTGGCTAGCTTCATTGCGGCCTGCCGGGTCGAGTTTCCTTGACCGTATGGCCATTGTTACAGAGGCTGGCCTGAAAAGTAAAGCCATTGCGCGATATTTATTCCAGCATCACTATATAGCGCTGTGACACAGCCCATGCCGGATCGGCAAATTCAGGAGGCCAAGGGCACCGCCCACCCAAGGATCCAGCAATTCGCCTGTGGCAAGGCCCCGATCTTTTTGTCGTCCCAACTCGGATGTCCGCAGGCTGAGCGAGTGGATGGGGCGAGTGCTGACTGGTCACGGCCAGGGCGCACGAACCACATTTGACGCCTCTCAAAACCAGACATCTAGTCCCTCGAACCTCAAATTCGTCGAAATATATGATCTCCAGCCTGACGCTTTTTGCCGGAGGGTCCGACTACATTGCGAGGTCGCGAATGGCAGAAACGACAATGTCGCACTCCAACAGACTGCTAAAAATACTAGGACTCAATCGAACACCACTCAGGCCGCCTCTTGCCACGGGCGTCACATGAATCCGCTTTGCCATCAATTGCGAGGCTAGGTCATATCCGCTCATCCCGCTTACGCCAACAGTAAGCAGCAAGTCGTGCTGCGAGCGATCTCGCACAGAAAAAATTTGTAGCCTCGGAACCCGCTCAAGACCATCCAGGAGATGATCCCGCAAGGTACGAATACGCCTCAACTTGGCCTCTAAGCCGATCAATTCGTGGAAATCCAGGGCCTCTCGGATTGCCAGAAACGGAGCAAGTGACCTTGTGCCCCAGTGCTCAAAGCGCAATGCACTTTCTCGATCGGAATCCTCTCCAGGGTGCAGAGGCCATAACTCGGAAATCGCCTCCAGATTGAGAGCCATCACACCCGTACCGACCGGCGCCATCACCCACTTGTGCAGGCAGGCCGTGTAGACATCACAGCCTATAGCCTCGAAGTCCACTTTATGAATCCCAATGGCTTGAGCCCCGTCGACTACCGACTTACCCCCGACTTCAGAAATCCGCTTACAAAGCTCGGTGATGGGTAAGACTGTACCGTTGACATATGTAACTTGACTGAAAACCCCAACTCGGGTTCCCTCTGGAACCAAGGCCGGCAAGCTCCGAAGATTCTCGCCTTTGGAACTAACTGGCAAGATAGTCTTCGAAAATCCTTCTCTGCGTACGCGTTGATCGATTGCGGCCGTTGCTCTTGGATACTCATGACTTGACATGGCCAGGACTCCAGGAGGGCAATCCCAGCCAAGAATCCCCGTATGTAGGCCATAAGTAGCATTGGGAGTAAGCACTACTTGTGAAGCCTTACATCCAATCAGACTTGCGAGCCGACTCCGCACTTCGTCGAGCTCTTGCGGCTGTTGCCGGTACACAGCCAAGCTTGGATTTTGGTTTGCACGCTGATATTGCAACGCCATAGCATCTTCCACGGTCTGGGGAGATGGGGATAGACCGGCATGATTAAACTGAACCAGTGACTCATCGAGGCGAAAGGACTTTCGAAGGTCCGCCCAAAAGGCTTCATCTTCGCCCACTCCCCAGCGAACGAGGGAGTTCACTCGCTTCAGCGTGTCATTTTGAAATCCTGCCCATGACAAACCGACAATGAAGTCTCGGCGTGTGAGCACTGCTACTCCTTCTTGACTTGCTGAATCACTACGCTAACTGTCAGGACTGCGTGTACGGCCATTCCCGCTGTGCCCCGCTCAACGGGAACCTCAACTATAAAAGAGTAGGTGGGAATATTGCTGCCTAACACTGCAGAACTACTCTGAATGTACTTTACCGTCGGAGTTGCAGAGGGACCCGGCGTCTGAAAAGTGACCGGGAGTGCAGGACTGGAGCCTGATTCTTCCGAGCTTGTCGTCGTAGCGGACCCTTTACCCCAGTAATGGAGCTTGGCGATAAGAGACTTCTTGTCAATGGAAAGTCGAAATCCAAAGTTCGAACTATAGTCATACGGGCCGGTTTGACCTTGGCCGTTCCCTTTTGTGCACCACCACACTGCGGGTTCCACCGCACATGTATCGTGAGGCTTTCCCTCTGACTTTCCGAATACGGACATCTGTCCGATGCCGCCTCCCGTAGTCACAAATGTTATGACGTCTCCACTTTCCTCCGCTGAAAGTTCAACGTCGACCATGTCTAGTGCATCGTCAATCGTTGCTGAGAACGTCTCCCACATCGCACCTTGAGACGCGGAACCGTTAAACTTGCCTTGGACCCTCGCGCGTAGCGTCCCCCGCCAACCGGAAGGAACCCAATCCTTAACTTCGAGAACTACTCTTCCGCCAGCATGCCACTTCATACGATACAGGCACTCCATAAGCGTGGGGACAAGCGATTTGACAACACCCGCACCGCCACTTGCTGAAATCAGTCCAATTGAACCCATCAATGAGTCCACGTAGGCCTGGGACGCCTCGTTGGACTTAGTTTGAGCAGAGATGTTGATGGGAACTTCTTTCAGAACTGGAGCAAGAACCCGCGGAAGGCTAACGGGCTGTGCCTTGCCCTGGAAGGTCACCTCGGCAATGCCATCGGCGTTTGTCAAGATTCGATCAATCGTAGGTGTGCCCCGGACCGTCTCGACGAGCTGTTTGGTAGCATACATTCTACTTTGAGTGATATCCCACTCGGTTTCAACTCCCTTAAGGGGGCCTGAGTGCGGGAGGTCGAAATCGAATCCTAGCCCAACGAGTGCTTTACGATTCTCCTTCACCCAGTCAGTTGCAGCCGTGCCGTCATTGAACACTCTGGCCCGAATCGTTCGAATCTCACCAACATCGCGGGTCGAAGTTGTTCTCGTAAGCGGATTGCCAGGCGGAAGGACTGTCGCCTCGATCTTCAAGAACCGAAAGGTCAAAATGAACTTTGGTAGTGAACTTATCAACTGAATTGTGCCGACGGTCTCGCCATAGGCCTCTGCACTCTCCGTTGCGAGAGTCTCCAATTGTTGAGAGAAGAGGGATCCATAAAGCAACAGGACATTGCCGACATAGAGATCCTCATATTGGTCAGTTGGCAAGGTGAGTACGTCTGAGGCGCCGTAAGGCGCTGCATGGATGGATGCGAGCAAATTGGCCTTCTGCTGCCCTCTTCGAAAGTCGGCTTTGATGTCTTCAGAGAGGAGTCTTAGTATCAAGAGAGCCTGAATCGGGCTAAGCACAATGTCTGGCGTAGCTTCTGCACGAGCCACCAGGTCTCCCTTGGAATCGACCATATTGTCGCACAAGAATTCAAATGTATTTCTGAGCGCCGGATCGTGTGAGCTGCGACCACTGTCGAGCCTTGAAAGTAAGATGTGACGTAAACCTTGGGTTTTCCCAAGCGTTGACAAAAGAGGATCAATGGATTGGGCAAGATTCTCTAGGGAAACTGCGTGACCTTCTTGTTGCATCTTTGAAATGAGACGTAATTCTTGATCGGTGACCGAAAGGTGGATAGGAGGACCTTGGGGAGGTTGCAGAAGACGCTTGTTCTCATCCCGAATTGAGAAGCCACACAGCAGGACAGCTTCACGGATCAGGTCAGCTGAGTTACTAGGTCGCTCACGCAAGAGGGCGCTGAGTCGCGTGAGGCGAAGAGGTACTCCTTCCCGGTTCTCGATGTACGTGCCGCTCTCGCGTGGGTCGCGAAGTGCGGATCCTCGTGCGCCTGGTACAGGATCTGCTGGTTTGGTTCCGCTTGAACCAGGGGTGGTAGGTGGCCGGGGTCCGGCAGGGGGTGCGGTTGGGGGTGTGGTTGGGGGGGCTGTTAGAGGACCGGGTAACGTGCCGTCCGGATTCGCAATGGAAGCTATGAGGTTCTGAATGTCATTGCACTCGGCTTCGAAACTGGGGAGGTCAAAGGTTGCCAATTGCGCATACATGTGGTTTGCACCAAACTTCCATGCGCAGACCATGATAGCACCGTCTTTAACCCCTATTCTGAAGGTGCCAGTCCGCTTGGTAACTTCATAAGGACCTAGAGTCAACGTTTGTGGTGGGTTTTGGGTAGTAAAGCGACCGCCTTGTGGATCCCAGTATTGGTTCAGAACATTTTGCACAGTGTTGCCAGACTTCACAACATCGAGCCGGACATCAGAGTTCTTCGTTATCCAAAGGTCAGTCCACTGTCCGATCGACTTTACTGTCCAGTTTGCCGGCGGAATGAAAGAGAAGCCGCCTGTTGCGAGGCGCTCGTTCGGCGCTGCAGCCCCAGATACGAGGGCGGCCGCAAGCAGGGAGATGACCATTCGCAGAGTATAGCGTGGTCTATGCCAGCGGGACCAAAATAATCTGTGTGTGGAGGAGGGATGTGAATTTGGGCCACCAGACATCGACAAGATTCAGGTGAAGGGATCAGGATATGACCTCCCCGTGGTCCATGTTGCTCAGAGCTTGCCCGCCGGGCCGTGCCAATCCGTGCCCGCGGGGAACAGCTTGCGGATGTACTCCAGCCGTGCCGGAGCCAGTGACCACTTTGACCCTGGGTGCCGGGCTTCTTGGACTTCTCCGAAAGCGGCGGTCCCGAGTCGCTCGCTGACGGTCCCTCACTCGGGGCAAACATCTGTGGCCCTGGAGTTTCATGATTGCCATCAACGGATCCACCGAACTGTCTGCCCCCCGCGTCTCTTGATTTATGGATATCCGCACCGCGCTCATCCGGCAGTATCGCGCCGCGATCCTGATGACCCGACAGGCCATCGAGGTGACCCCCGACGACCTTTGGACTTGGGGTGAGCACCCACGCACCTATTGGCGCATTGCGTATCACGCCCTTGGCTACGCCCACCTCTACCTCTACGAGGATATGGCGAGTTGGCGGCCCTGGCCGAAGGCGCAGAACCACTGCGCAGTATTGGAAGGGGATGTGCAAGTGGCCGAACCCTATTCGCGCGAGGAACTGCTCGACTTTGCGGACCTGATCCTCGCGGAAATAGATGAACGCATCCATGCGCTGGACCTGGACGCGCCGACGTGTGGATTTCCTTGGTATCCCAACGTGAGCCGGGTGGAACTCCTCGTGCTCAGCTTGCGGCACTTGCACGGGCACCTGGGGCAATTGCATGAGCATCTCCTCGCCCGGGGACTGGACATCGCATGGCTGGGTGAACCTCACCATCGAACAGCGTAGGAAAAGAATCGTCCTTCGACTTTACGATGCTTGATGGACGCCCCATAGCCAAAGAACAGAACGCATCCCCACCGGAGTCATCGAAGATTGGAGTCAGCATGGTTTGTCAACCGAGTGTTAGCATCATGACCAACGTGTATGATTGGGCAATGCAAGCCCGGTGCAGCATCCTCATTCTCGCCGCCCTTATTGCAATTGGGTGCCAATCCGCCCCGGGAATCACCGGCACATGGAAGATTGAGCAGGACAACAATGCCCTGGGCGAGGGCGCCGAGAATGGTGTTCTTGAACTCAAAGACGATAAATCTTTCACCATGACGATCGGCCAGCTGACCCTCGCCAGCGGGACCTACGAGTTCGCGGACAACAAGCTCACCCTTTCGCAGGGCACTTCCCAGATGGGGGCGACCTATGTGCTGGAGGGCGGCAAATTGATCCCCATCAACACCGATGGGAACAAGGCCACGGCCTGGCGCTTCGTCCGGTGACCAAGCGGAGCTCGATTGCGCACAGCTGAGCAAATCGCGAGCTTGATGGCGGCCTATGCCCTCGGCCCGCGCGAGCAAGCGAGGCAAATCGCATACCGTTTGCAGTTGCCCGAGCTTTGGGCGATTGAGCCCGGCGCGAAGTTGCTGGAAATCGGGTGCGGTCAAGGGGATACCACCGCCGTGCTTGCGGAGGTAGTCGGCCCCGGCGGACATGTCACAGGGATTGATCCAGCCCCAGCGGACTACGGCGCCCCGGTGACCTTGGGTGATTCGGTGCGGCACTTGCAAGAAGGCCCCTACGGACCTAGGCTGGACATCCGTATTAGTTTCACCACTTGGTCAACTCTAGCAAACGACTATGATTATGCGGTGCTTGCCCACTGCGCCTGGTACTTTGCCAGCTATGAGGTGTTGGTGGAGACGCTCAAGGAAGCGAGGGGGCGCGCCAGCAAGCTATGCATTGTGGAGTGGAGTCTCCAGCCTATCCATCCCAACCAGATCCCGCACGCCTTTGCGGTCACGCTCCAACAACTGGTGTCCAAGTTTCACCCTGATCTAGAACTGAACATCCAAAACCCTTTTTCTGAATCCCAGATTCGCGAGGCACTGGCCGCTGCCGGATGGCAGGT
>CAZDWU010000045.1:0-16891 GCA_964509165.1 uncultured Chthonomonas sp.
GTGCGCCCGATCACTCTCACTCGCCGTATCGCCTTCAGTGCCGGGCACCGCTACTGGGATCCTGCGCTGGATGCCGAGGGCAATCGTCAGCGCTTTGGGCGGTGGGCCAGCCCCTTTAACCACGGCCACAACTACGTGCTGTGGGTGAGCGCCGACGGCCCGGTGGACCCTGCGAACGGCATGGTGGTGAACATCAAGTGGATTGACGACGTGCTGCAAGAGCGCATTGTGGCCCGGTGCGATCAGCGCAGCCTGAACGACGAAGTGCCCCCGTTCGACACGACGCCCCCTACGGTAGAGAACCTCCTCGCCTGGATGGCCCGCGAACTCCAAGACCTGCCGGGCGGCGTCCAGCTCACGGCCCTCAAACTCGAAGAAACTCCGCTGCTCTACGGCGAATGGACCCCCGAAATGACCTCAATCACCCGCACCTACGAATTTGCCGCTAGCCACCGGCTCCATGTCCCTTCGCTCTCGCCCGAGGAAAATGTACGGCTGTTTGGCAAGTGCAACCACCCGCACGGCCACGGCCACAACTACGTGCTGGAAGTAACGGTCTCGGCCCCCACTGACCCGGTGACGGGCATGAGCGTGAGCCTGGACGAGCTTGACGCGGTGGTGAATAGGGAGATCGTGGACCGCTATGACCACCGCAACCTGGACCTGGATGTGGAGGAACTGCAAGGCGGCCCCACCACAAGTGAAATCGTGGTGCAGGCCATCTTTGATCGGCTGGCCCCGGCGGTGCCGGGCAAGCTGGTGCGGGTGCGGCTCTTTGAAACCGCCCGCAACGTGTTCGAAGTCACTGCCTGAGGGCGCGCTTCAGTTCATTGCCTCAGTTCATTAAGGTGCCGAACTCTTCGAACACCGGTAAGTAGAACGCCCATTCGTCGTTCTGCATCGCCTTCATGTACTTGGGCAGGCTGAGGTACGGCACAAAGTGGGGGCGCCGGGGCACCTTCTTCAGCTTCATGTTGGCCTGTTGGGGCGTCTTGTCGCCCTTCTTCAGGTTGCACTTGCGGCAGCAGGTCACCAGGTTCTCCCAGGTGTGCGGGCCTCCGCACCAGCGCGGCACCACGTGGTCCAGCGTCAGGTCCTTGCGGCTGCCGCAGTACTGGCAGGTGTAGAGGTCGCGCGCCAAGATGGAATGCCGCGAAAGCCGCAGTTGGGGCATCGGCCGCTTGACCATGTAGCGCATGCGCACAATGCTGGGGCTGACAATCGTGCCTCGGCTGGTGCGGATCGGCTGGTCGTGTTCGTGCAGGATTTCCGCCTTGCCCAGCAGCACCAACGAGACCGCCCGGCTAACGTTGCAGACGTTCAGCGGTTCGTAGTTCGCGTTCAACAGTAAGACCTCAGCCATGGCGGACCCCCCGGCGCCAATAGCGAGGCCCGTCGGTCACAGACAGACGGGCCCGAGGCGAACGGCGGCAACGAGACGGTATGACCGTATCGGACCACAGCGGTGGACGCATCCTCCTTTCCTCGATTTGCCAACGTTTTGGCGCCATCATGGTATTCAGACGTACGGAAGCGCCGGTTGGGCGCACTCTTTACAAAACCTTTACGTTCTGGTCCCCAAAAAGCGTGACGAGAGTTCGAGGGGCGGGGTTTGTGTGCTACGATGGTGGGAGATTTTCACCACGGATGGGATTTTGACGATGAATGTCTTGAAGATTGAAGGTGGCGCACCCCTGGTGGGGAGCGTGGCGGTGGGCGGAAGCAAAAACGCTTCGCTGGCGATTTTGGCGAGCTTGCCCCTGATTGACGGGGTGACGGAACTGGCGAATCTGCCCAACATCAGCGACGTGCGCACCAAGTTGGAACTCCTGCGCGAGTTCGGCGCGGAAGTCTCGTGGAATGGCAGCACCTGCACCATCGACACCCGCAACCTGCACTACTTTGAGCCGAGCGACGCCCATGTGCGTCGCATTCGCACCTCGTTCTATCTCCTCGGTCCGCTGCTCACTCGCTTTGGTAAGGCGCGCCTGCCCATGCCGGGCGGCTGCGACATCGGCGACCGCAAGGTGGACTTCCACCTCAAGGCACTTGCCAGTATGGGGGCCCCGGTGGACACCGATAACGCGGTGTATTCCGTAGCCAGTGACAGCTTGCACGGCGAGTACATCTATCTCGATTTTCCGAGTGCCGGGGCCACCCAGCACCTGATGGCGACGGCCTGCCGCACGCCGGGCCAGACCGTGATTGATAACGCGGCCATGGAGCCCGAAGTCACGCAACTCGCGGCCTTTTTGCAGGGCGCGGGCGCGCGCATCGAAGGGGCGGGCACCAACAAGATCACCGTGACCGGCGTGGACCACATGGGCGACAACCGCTTCCGCATTCCGGCCGACCGCATCCAGGTGGGGACGTACCTGCTGGCCGGGGCGATTACCAAGGGGCGCGTGACGTGCACCGAAATCTTGCCCGAATACCAAGCGGCCCTGGTGACCAAGCTCAAAGAGATGGGCGCGGATGTTGAGGTCACGAGTGATTCCGTCACCGTCGGGGCGACGGGACGCCTGCAGGCGGCCGAAGTCGTCACCTTGCCCTATCCGGGCTTTGCCACCGACATGCAGCAGACCATGGTGGCCGTGATGGCCCTGGCCGACGGCACCAGCGAAGTGGACGAGACGATTTACGAACGCCGCACCGGCCACGTGAACCAGCTGAATCGCATGGGCGCGAATATCAAGACCAGTGGCAGCCGCACGATCATCCGGGGCGTGGAGCGTTTGCAGGGTGCGGTGGTGGAAGCCAGCGATTTGCGCGCGGGGGCCGCTCTCGTGTTGGCCGGCCTGGCCGCCGAAGGGACCACGCAAGTGCACAATGTTCACTACATCGACCGGGGCTATGAGGACTTTGAAGCAACCCTCAATAGTCTGGGGGCGTCAGTAGAGAGGCTGTCGGACACGGCGACCGTCTAGGCGCATGTCACAATAGCAGTTCCCACCTTGAAATTAGCTGCTGAAATCGGAATTGACCTCGGAACGGCCAACCTGCTCGTTTACCGCCGAGGGAAGGGCATTGTCCTGAATGAACCCACCGTGGTGGCCATTTCGACAAACTCCAAAACGGTACTCGCCGTAGGGAACGAAGCCCGCGAGATGCTGGGCAAAACCCCCGGCAACATCCAAGCCGTGCGCCCGATGAAGGATGGGGTCATTGCGGACTACACCGTCACGATGAAGATGATGGAGCACATCCGCAAGAAGGTGGTGGGGGGCTGGCAGATGTTCCCGCCGACCGCCCTGATTTGCGTGCCCAGCGGGGTGACCAACGTGGAGCGCCGCGCCGTTTGCAAGGCTGCGCGCGAGGCCGGTTTTGGCCGCGCGATGACGATTGAAGAGCCCATGGCCGCCGCCATTGGGTGCGGTTTGCCGATTGCGAACCCGGGCGGCAACATGATTGTGGATATCGGCGGGGGTACCACCGATATTGCGGTGATTAGCCTCGGCGGCATCGTGCTGAGCCAAAGCCTGCGGGTGGGCGGCAACAAGCTGGATGACGCGATTGTTCGGCATATCAAGAACACGTACAACTTGCTGATCGGCGACGCCACCGCTGAAGAGATCAAGATGCGGATTGGCACCGCCTATCCCATTGATCCCGAGCTGACCATGAACGTGCGAGGCCGCGATCTCGTCGCCGGCCTGCCACGAACACTGGAAGTCTCGAGCGAAGAGGTGCGCGAAGCCCTGAGCGAACCCGTGCGGTTGATTGCCGAGAAGGTGTGTGCGGTGCTGGAAGATACGCCGCCCGAACTCTCCAGCGACATCATCGAGCGGGGGATTACCCTCACCGGGGGCGGGGCATTGCTTCGCGGCCTGGATCAGCTTTTGCAGCGGGTCACGGATGTGCCGGTGAAGGTGGCGGAAAATGCACTCAACAGCGTGGCCATTGGTTGTGGCCGGGCGCTGGAAGAACTGGATGCCATCGAGAAATCGGCGGCGGTAACCTACGAGTGATGCGCGCGGTCACCCTTGTTGTCTTGGGCCTGGTGGGCGGGTTGGCGGCGGCCGCACCGCTTCGCCACGATGCCATGACCCAGGTGATGAACCGCGTGGACAAAGCCGTGCGCGTGGTACTAAAGGTGGAAGGGACCTCCACGACTCGAACTGGCCAAGCCCGCGCCGCGACCCGCGCGGAGATGGTGGCCGAATTCGACCGCATCCTGACCCTGGCCCGGCCTCGATTTCGTGGGCGACCGATCCGCCAGGCGGTGGACCAGCCACTCATTGACGGCCGCAACCCTTCGCCCGAGACCCGCGCCCAGCTTAAGCGGCTGATCGAGTGGGGTTTTGTCGGTCCGGTGTCGCCGTTGGCTACCGAACCCTCTCAAACGCTAACCCCCCAACAGTTTGGGGATGCGCTGGGCTATTTCATGACCCGGCTGGCGGACGTGACGCACACTTACGACCCGCGCTTTTCCCCGGCCAATTTGTCCAACGACGACTAAGTTCAAGCGTGCGTTGTGCCGACACTTTTAGTGTTGGCTGATTCCTCATCCCGAACGCCGGACCCGTTGTGGTCGCTCTTTGATCTCAGTTCCTTACCGGTGCTGGGCTTGCAGGCGTTCTTGGGCACCACCCTGGAGCGAGTCGCGGTGGTGTTTGGGGCCAGCGGCGCCACGATCTTCTTAGACAATGGGGACGGGGTGTTTGGCCTGGTGGCCAAGACGGGCGCCCTTGCGCAGATTCCGTTGGGGGCGGTGATTGAGGTGGATTACGGTTTGGCCGGTCACGCCATCGCCACTCGCAAGTCGCTGATTGTGGATGACCGTGTCGCCGAGAATGTCGCCGGACGGCACCGCGCCGATGTGGCCAGCGCTCTGATTGTGCCTCTGATGAACGGCGATGCGGCGGTAGGGGTACTCAACCTCTCGCGCGGCGCAGATGAAGCGGCCTTTGGCCCGGATGACCTCGCTAAGGCCGAAGCGGTGGCGCACACCATTGCCCTGGCGATCACCAACGCCAAGTTGGTTGCGCAAACTCAAGCGGCTTTGCAAGAAGCGCAGAACCGCCACGAAACCCTGCGCGGGGTGCTGGACAGCGTGGGCAGCGCGGTGATGGTGATTGACCGCGACAACCAGATTCTGGACCGGAACAAGCGCTCCGATGAGATGCTGGCCAGCGTGGCCAAGACCGAAGACTTTAAGGAAGCGGTGCAGCAAATGACGTCGCTGAGCCGCCAAGGCGAAACGCTCCGCACAGCTAAGGTTTATGATAGCCGGAGCGACCGAACCTGGACAATGCACGCGGTGCCTTTGAGTGATGGCAGCACGGTGCTGACCATCGAGGAGATCACGGATTTTGTGCGTTCGCAGTCGGAAATCGGTCGAGTGCGCCGTCTCGCCGAGATCGGCCAAATGACGGCGGCCATCGCCCACGAGATTCGCAACCCGCTTACGGGCATTCGCTCGGCTGGGCAGATGATCCAATCCAGTCCGGACTTAGCCGAAGAACTCGGCGCGGTCGTGATGGAAGAAGCCGAGCGTCTAAACAAGCTCTGTGATAATTTCTTAGACTTTGCGCGGCCGGTGCATCTTGAAGTTCGGCCGGCAAGCCTCATCGCCATCGCCCAGCGGGTGGAGCGACTGGAGGCCCCCAGCTTTGCCGAAGAAGGCAAGCACCTGGTGTTCTGCTACGAAGGCGAAACGCCGCTCATTTTGCTGGATGACCACCGGGTGGAGCAGGTGATGCTGAACCTGGTGCGCAATGCCCGCGAGGCCAGCGCCCCAGATCAGATTGTAGAAGTCACCATCCGATCGACCGGGTTCTCCGTGGCTGACCACGGTGTGGGGATGACCAGCGAACAGCAAAGCATGTTGTTCTCGCCGTTCTTCACCACCAAACCCCACGGCACCGGCCTGGGATTGACCAATGTTCGAAAGATTGTGGACGCGCACGGAGGCACCTTGAGTGTGAAGAGCGCGCCGGGCGAAGGCACTGCCTTTGAAGTGTCGTTTTCTAGGAGATCCGCGTGAGCAAAAAGAAGATTCTGATCGTTGACGATGAAGCCAATATCCGGCGCATCCTGCAAGTGGCGTTCGACCGCGAAGGTTGGTCGGCGGTGCTGGCAGAAAACGGTCACGAAGCGCTCCAAGTGCTCAAGTCGGGTCGCGTGGATGCCGTGCTCACCGACGTCACCATGCCGGGCATGAGTGGCTACCAACTCCAAGAAGCGATTGCCACCGACTGGCCGGAGATCCCGGTGGTCATCATGACGGCCTACGGCACGATTCCGCAGGCGGTGAGTGCGATCCGCAAGGGCGCGTTTGAATACGTGACCAAGCCGTTTGACTTGGACGCCATTAAGCGGGTGATGCAAAGCGCGCTGGAGGCCAGCCAGAACCCGGCCCCGGCCCGTGCCGCCGCTAAGCCCAAGGCCAGCACTCGTGCGGGATTGACGGCTGCCCCGGACTTCATCTTCCGCTCGGACGTGATGAAGGAGATTTACGAAACCATCGAGCAGGTGGCCGATAGCCGCGCGACGGTGCTCGTCACCGGCGAGAGCGGCACCGGCAAAGAGGTGGTGGCCAAACTGCTGCACGCCCTGAGCCCCCGCGCGGAGCAGCCCTTTGTCGCGGTGAGCTGTGCGGCCCTGCCGGACACGCTGCTGGAAGCCGAACTCTTTGGCCACGAGAAGGGTGCCTTCACGGGTGCGGACCAGGCCAAGGCCGGGCGATTTGAACTCGCCAACCAGGGCACGTTGTTCCTGGACGAGATCGGCGACATCCCGATGATGACGCAGATCAAGCTCCTGCGCGTGTTGCAAGAGCGAGAATTTGAGCGTCTGGGCAGCACCGCCCCCACCCGGGTGGATGTGCGCCTGGTGACGGCTACGAACCGCAACCTGCAAGCCATGGTGGACATGGGCGAGTTCCGTCTGGACCTAATGTATCGCCTGCGCGTGGTGGAGATTGCCATGCCGGCCCTGCGCGAGCGGCCCGAGGACATTGAGCCGTTGGCCCAGCACTTCTTGGCGCGGCACTGCGAGTTGAACGGTCGCCACCTGGAGACCATTGCCCCGGATGCTTTGAGAGCCTTGGAAGCCTACGCCTGGCCGGGCAACATCCGTGAGCTAGAGAACACGCTGGAATCAGCGGTGGTGCGGGCCGGAAGGAACGATACAGCCCTCGAACTCAAGCATCTGCCGGGCAACATGCTCTCCGCCGCCTAAAATGCAAGGCCAGGGCCGGGGCCAAATGGCATTTTGCCCCGAAGGATTCGGCCCAAACATCCCCATAATAAGGCTAGGATGGAGACGACTACCGTGGCTTCGCACATTGCCGATGCCAATCTGGCCGACGCCGGACGTAACCGAATTGAATGGGCCGAGCGCGACATGCCAGTCCTGCGAGCCATACGCGAACGATTTGCCAAGGAAAAGCCGCTGGCGGGCCAGCGCATCACGGCGTGTCTGCACGTCACCACCGAAACGGCCAACCTGATGCGCACGCTGAAGGAAGGCGGTGCCGAAGTCGCCCTGTGCGCCAGCAACCCGCTGAGCACCCAAGATGACACGGCGGCGGCCCTGGTGCACCACTACGGCATCAGCACCTTTGCCATCAAAGGCGAAGACCACGAAACGTATTACCGCCACATCCACCAGGCGCTGGATATTCGCCCGACTCTGACGATGGACGACGGCGCGGACACGGTCGGTCTCATCCACAACGATCGCCGCGACCTGATGGAGACCATCATTGGCGGCACCGAAGAAACCACGACTGGGGTCATCCGCCTCCGCGCGATGGCCAACGAAGGCGTGCTGGGCTACCCGATTGTGGCCGTGAACGACGCGCTGACCAAGCACCTTTTTGACAACCGCTACGGCACGGGCCAGAGCACGTTAGACGGCATCCTGCGTTGCACCAACATGCTGCTTAGCGGCCGCGTGGTGGTGGTGGCCGGCTACGGCTGGTGCGGTCGCGGCGTGGCGTCGCGCGCCCGGGGCATGGGCGCCCGCGTGGTCGTCACCGAGATTGACCCGACCAAGGCGATTGAAGCCGTGATGGACGGTTTTGAAGTGATGCCGATGGAAGCGGCGGCCCCGATGGGTGACCTCTTCATCACCGTTACGGGCAACAAGCACGTGCTGGATGATCGCCACTTCAAGGTCATCAAGGATGGCGCGGTGGTGTGCAACAGCGGCCACTTTAACGTCGAAATCAACATTCCGGCGCTGGATGCGCTCTCCAAGGCGCGCCGCGAAGTGCGCCCGTTTGTGGAAGAGTTCACTCGGCACGATGGCAGCAAGGTTTATCTCCTGGCCGATGGCCGATTGATCAACCTGGCGGCCGCCGAGGGCCACCCGGCCAGCGTGATGGACATGAGCTTTGCCAACCAGGCCCTGTGCGCCGAATACATGGTGGCCAACGCCGCCAACATGGGCAAGGATGTTTACAGCGTGCCGGACGACATTGACAAGAACGTCGCTCGACTGAAGTTGGCGACCATGGGTGCCAACATTGACGTGCTGACCCCCGAGCAAGAGCAGTACCTGGCCAGCTGGCAAGAAGGCACCTAAGCGGTCTGCCTTAGGCAAAGAAAATCCCCTCACCGGCCGCGGCCGGTGGGGGGTTTCTTCTTTTGCGAGCCCGGGTTAGGAGGGGCGGCGCGTTTCGTAGAGGCGGCGGGCCAGGGGTTCGGTGTGGCTGGGGCGCGGGGCGGGAAGCACCACCGCTTCGCCCAAAACCCGCTGGGCAAACATTGCTGCGCGGGGCTGCGCCCAGTTCAAGAACCGGTCGTAGCACATTTGCCCGTATTCGCCTTCTTGCTGCGCGCGCAGGCGGGCGCTCTGTTCCGCAAAGGTGAGAATGAGCAAGTCGCTGCACGCCCCCAGGATCTCCTGATTCTTGTCGAACTTGGCCATGGTGCGGCCCGCGAGTTCGGAGATAAACGAATCTCCCGCCGCCTTAGCCCCGTCGCCGAGCTTGCGCACCAGGCGGTCGGCCAGGAAGATGCGGTTGATTTCGTTGGTGCCCTCGTAGATGCGGCTCACGCGGGCGTCTCGGTAGATGCGGGCCACCGGGAACTCTTCGGTGAAGCCATAGCCGCCGTAGACCTGGATGCAGTCGTCCACGATCGCGGCTTCGGCTTCGGTGGTGAATACCTTGCACGCCGAGCACTCAATCGCGTACTCCTCGGCGGCCTTGCGGTTGCCGTCGGGGGTGCCGCCCATGGTTTCGAACGCGCGGTCTATGTTGGCCCCGGTGCGGTACAGCATCGCCTCGGCCACAAAGTAGAACATCGCCATGTCGGCAAACTTCTGCTGGATGAGGCCGAATTCGGAGATCGGCTGGCCGAACTGCTTGCGATCCTGGGCGTAGCCCGCCGCGTGCATGATGGCCTGGCGCGCCGGGCCCATGCTCATGGCGCCCAGCTTAAAGCGCCCGATATTGAGGGCGTTGAAGGCCACCTGGTGGCCCTTGCCAATCTCGTGGAGCACGTTCTCGGCGGGGACCTCGGCGTTTTCAAGAATCACGCGGGCCGTGCTGCTGCCCTTGAGCCCCATCTTATGCTCCTCGCGGCTGATGGAGACGCCCGGCATGGATTTTTCGACCAGAAAGGCCGTGACGTGCTCGCCGTCCACCTTGGCCATCACCAGGAAGAAGTCGGCCCACTGCGCGTTGCTGATCCACATCTTGGTGCCGTTCAGCACGTAGTGGTCGCCGCGCTTCTCGGCTCGGGTGGTCATGGAAAGGGCATCGGTGCCACTGTTCGGTTCGCTGAGGCAGTAGGCGCCAATCCATTCACCGCTGGTCAGCCGGGGCAAATACTGCGCCTTCTGCGCATCCGTGCCAAAGAGGGTGAGGCCAAGCTGGCTGATGCCGCTGGTGATGCCGTAGGTGACGCTAAAGGCGGCATCAAGCGACATAAACTCCAAGATGCGCGCAGCCAGGTTCTTGCCCAGGCCGAGCCCGCCGTACTGGTCGCTGGCATCGATGCCGCACAGGCCAAGATCGCCCGCCTTGCGGATGAGGCTCGGCATCAGGCCGGGCTCTTGCTTTTCCAATCGATCCACCAGCGGGAGTACTTCATTCAGGCTGAATTGCTCCGCCGTTTCGATCATCAATCGCTCGTCGCTGCTGGTATCCGCGACGGTTGTAATGCGGGCGGGGGTCGTCCCGAAGAACGACCCGCCTTGCTCCATCAATCCTTGTTCACTGATTGCCACTATGCTGTCCTAAGAGGGATCACCGTTGATCACCCCACGTCTGCTGAGAATAGTAGCGCGAAGACGGAACTGATTGTCCGTTCTTTGGTGTAGAGTAGGACGCATGAAGCGTCATTTGTTCGGGCGTGGCACTCTCCTGGCCCTCTCTCTGTTTGCGGCCGCCGGCGCGTGGGCGCAAGACGCCCCGGACCGCAGTGGTCTGGCTGACCTTGTGAAGCTGTCGGAAACGTACTCCGCCATGCGCAATACACGCTTCTTTATTGCGCGTTACGACCTGATGGACCAGTTCGACAAGTCCCCGGCGGACTACACCACCGAGCTCTGGTATGCCGAGCCGGGCAAGTTCCGCCTGACCTCCTACGAGGCAATGGGCGGTGGCTTCTTGGCCGTGGCCGATGGCAAGACGCTGATGGTGGACGAACTGCAAGAGCGGTTCCCAATCCGCATGCGCGAAGCCAAGAAGACCTTTACGGACAGCGGGAACGAGTTTGGTCTCGGTCGCAATGGTTCCTACATCCTCACTCTTCTGGATGGCCCCGACGCGATCAAGGGTGCGTTCCGCGAGGATGCCGCCATCACGACGGAAAGGAGCGGTTCGCTGGTGATCATCACGGTCAAGAACAACAACGCGACCACCACCTTCCGCGCCGTGGAAGCGGGCGGCAAGATGACTCTGCAAAGCGTGGAGACGGCAAGCCGATCTGTGAACAACATGGGCGACGCCAGCAACCTCCGCCGCGACGTGCTGGTGGAAACCGCCACCGGCGAAAAGTGGGATGCGTCGCTGCTGGAAGCCAAGGCTCCCGAAGGCCAACAAGTGGTGGATGAGCGCACGGCGGCGGGCCGAGCCCAGCGCGGCGCGCTGGACCGCATGATCGAAGAAATGCTCCGCGAACGCGAAGAAGGCGAAGGATCGGAGGACGGGAAGACCCGGTAATCAACGTACCGGCTTGCTCATGGCCCCAAGAGGGTGAAGCGAGCCGGATTGCCCGATGGGCTTACTGAGCTACGCTCCTCACCTCTGCTTTTTGGTGGCGGCCCTCATCAGTTTGGGGGGGCGCCACTTTGCGCGTTTACCCCTGCTCTTTGCGGTCCCGGCCGCGGGCTTGGCCACATTCTTGGCCACCAGCCAGGGCAAGATCATTGAGCCTCAAGGGGTGCCGTTGGCGGGCTTGCCGTGGGTGTTCATGGTTCTCATCGCGGCGATGGGCACACTCGTCTTGGTTTATGCCGGGGGCTACTCGGCGGAGGATCCCAAGCGGTTCCGCCTGTTTAGCTTGCTCTACGCCTTTATGGGGGCAATGCTGGGGGTGGCCCAGGCCGGGCTCGACCCGATCAACGGGCTGTTCGAGCTCTTTATCTTCTGGGAACTGACGAGCCTGACCTCGTTCTTGCTGATTGGCTATAAACAGGGTGACGAAGCCGCACGGCGCTCAGCTCGCCAAGCTTTGCTGGTCACCGCTCTGGGTGGACTGAGCCTGCTGGGCGGCTTGATCATTTATCAGAACGAAGGCGTCACCGACCTCAGCCTGGCCTTGATTCTTCTAGGCGCCTTCACCAAGTCGGCGCAGGTGCCGTTCCACTTCTGGTTGCCGGGGGCGATGAAGGCCCCGACGCCGGTCTCCGCGTACTTGCACAGCGCCACCATGGTCAAGGCGGGCGTCTTCCTGCTGGCCGTGCTACAGCCTCAGTTCTCGGTGCATCCGGCTTGGACTCCCACCCTGCTCGTGGTGGGGGGCGTGACGCTAGCCTTCGGGGCGGTGGCGTTGTGCCGGAAGACAGACCTCAAGCAGTTACTGGCCTATTCCACGGTGGCGAGCCTGGGCGGCATGGTGATGCTGCTGGCCATCCCCAGACCGCTGGCGGCGGAGGCCGTGGGCATCTTCCTGCTGGCGCACGCGCTTTATAAGGGCGCGCTCTTTATGGTGGCGGGGGCGGTGGACCACGCTTGCGGCACCCGCGACATTCACCGACTGGGCGGCCTGGGGCGATCAATGCCCGTGTTGGCGGTGGCCTCGGTTCTGGCGGGTTTGAGCATGTTTGGCCTGCCCGGAACAGCCGGATTTGCCGCCAAAGAACTCGGCAGCAAAGCTTTGCTGAAGAGCCAGGAAAGCCTGGGAGCCTTGGCCACGGGTGGGCTGGGGGCATGGGCGCTGGCGGGCGGCATTTTTGGTCTGCTGGCGCTGCTGCTCACGGTGCGCCTGTTTGCCGGGCGCGCGCCGGACCCGGACATTCATCCGCACCCGGTGCCGCTCTCCATGTCTTTGCCGCCGCTCATTCTGGGCGTAGCGGGATTCTTGATGATCTTCATGGCCTCGGCCGGCCCGCAGCAGTGGGTGCAAGAAGTGCAAGCCAGCCTGGGCCACCCGCGTGAACTCAAGTACGGCTGGCAGGCCTGGTACGGGGTGGATGTTGCCCTGGGGTTGTCGGTGGTGGCGTGGGCGCTGGCCTTGGGGCTCTTCGCGCTGTGGCCGCGCTGGAAGCCCGACACCAGCCGCTGGACCACCGCCGCGACCGACACCGCCCACAAACTCGGCCGCGCGGTCTTGAGTGTTGGGGAGCGAGTGACAAGTGTCGCCCAATCGGGGTCGCTGACCAACTACGTGGCGCTCACCTGGGCGACGGTGGCGGGCGTGGTAGGGGTGGTGGCGTGGCGGCTCTTTGCCCAGCCCCAAAACCCCGGCCTGAATCTCACGATCACGGCGAAGAGTGCCCCCGAAGTCTTGGTGCTCATCGTGATGGTAGTGGGGGCAGGGGTGGCCGCCATCACTCAGCGCCGCCTGTTCGCCGCACTTTCGCTGGGGGCCTTGGGGCTCGGGGTGGCGGTGTTCTTCTTGCTCCACGGAGCCCCGGACCTCGCTATGACTCAGATCGTGGTGGATACGCTCACGGTCCTCCTTATCGTCCTGGTGTTCTTCCGACTGCCTCGCTTGGTCCGGCAAACGAACGTGTGGCGTAAGACCCGCGACGTCATCATCAGCCTGGGCGTGGGGGCGGCCATGACCGTGTTTACGCTGGCGGCCATGGGCTCGGATCGCCCGGTGGATACCGCGCAGTGGGTGGCCGAGCGCACTTACACCGAAGCTTACGGACGCAACATCGTCAACGTGATTCTGGTGGACTTCCGAGGCATTGATACGATGGGCGAGATTGTCGTCCTCGGGATTGCCGCCTTCGGGGTTACGGCCTTGCTGCGTCTTCGCAATCGAGAAAATCTGCCCACGACGGAGGTGGTGGAATAGACTCCCTCATCTTGCGTGCGGGGACCCGGTGGTTGCTGCCGGTGTTCTTGGTGTTTAGCGTGTTCTTGCTGTGGCGGGGGCACTACCTGCCGGGTGGCGGGTTCAGCGGCGGGCTGGTGGCGTCGGCATCGGTCATCCTCTACGGCTTGGCGCATGGCTACCGGGCGGCGCGCACATTCCTGCGCTTTCCGCCGCAGTCATTCATCGTGTTTGGGCTTAGCATTGCCGCGCTCTCGCCGTTTTTGGCGGTGGTGCGCGGGGAGCCGTTCATGAAAGGCGTATGGACCTCGGTAAAGGGGGCCGACCCGGAACCGATTGCCCTCGGCACGCCCTTCCTTTTCGACATCGGTGTGTATTTCCTGGTCATTGGCATCGTGCTGACCATCGTGCTGGAACTCGGGGAGGACGAAGAGTAATGGACGCGCTCTACGCGGTGGTGGTGGGGTTCCTGTTTGCGATCGGGGTGTATCTCATCCTGCAGCGGCCGCTGGTTAAGCTGCTCCTCGGCATTGCGGTGCTGGGCAATGCCGCCAACTTGATGATTTTCGTGTCCTCCGGGGCGCGCCGCCTGCCGCCGCCGCTCATCCCGGATGGAGAGAAGGTCGTGACCACTCCCATCGCCGACCCGATTGCGCAGGCGCTGATTCTCACGGCCATTGTCATTGGGTTTGGGGTGCTGGCCTTTGCGGTGGTCTTGGTCCACCGCGTGCACCAGACCTCTCAGATTGATGGCTTCGACGAACTGACCGAAGGGGTGGGCACGGAATGATGATCTCGAACCTACCGGCCCTGGTGCTGGCCACGCCCTTGGTGCTGGCATGCCTCTGTTTTGCCTTTGCCCGTCGGCGACGCGTGGTGCAATGGATCAGCCTGCTGGGCGGCGTCGGGTGGCTCGGTATTGCCGGATTCTTGGCCAGCCAGGTCCACGCGCACGGGACACTGGTGACGGAGGTGGGGGGCTGGGATCGCCACTACGGCATCTCCTTTGTTGCCGACCCGCTGGGGGCGATGATGGTGGTGTTGGCGGCGTTCATCCAGCTCGCGGTGGGGCTGGCCGCCCACGCCCGCCTGGACCGCAAGGCCGAAGCCTTTTGGTATCACGGGCTAACCTATTGCCTCGCTTTTGGCGTGACGGGGGCCTTCCTCACCGCCGACCTCTTCAACCTCTTTGTCTGGTTCGAAGTCCTGCTCATCAGCAGCTTTGTGCTGATGGTGCACGGGGGCTCCGACCGGCAACTCGCGGGCGGCATGAAGTACGTCACGCTCAACCTCATCTCCAGCGTGATGTTCCTGGCTGGGTGCGGGCTGACCTATGCGCACACGGGCACGCTCAGCTTTGTGCAACTCGCGCAGGTAGGCATCCCCGATGGCCCGGCGGCCCTGTTGGTGCTGGCGTTTATGCTCAAGGCTTCGGTGGTGCCGCTGGCGTTCTGGATGCCGGCCAGCTACCCCGCCGCGCCCACCTACACCATCGCCCTCTTCTCGGCGCTGCTGACCAAGGTGGGGTGCCTGGCCCTGTTGCGCACCCTGGGCTTGCTGCAGAACGAAATCTGGTTCACGGTGCTGGGCATCGGGGGCGTGCTTTCGATCTTGGTGGGCTCGTTCGGGCTCATTGGGCAAGCGAACCTGCGGCGGATGCTGGCATTCTCCAGCGTCAGCCAGGTGGGTTACATCGCCATTGCCATTGCGCTGCAGCAACCCGCGGTGGTGGCGCTGCTGATTGTCAATCACGCCTTGGCCAAGGGGGGCTTGTTCTTGGTGGCGGGTGAGATGGAGCGACTGACCGGACAGACCAACTACCGCGACATGCGTGGGTTGGCGGAGCGGTCTCCGGCCTTGACTTGGGCCTTTGCGGTGCTGGCCGCGAGCCTGGCGGGGCTGCCCCCCACGCTCGGGTTCTTTGCCAAATGGGATTGGCTGAGCGCGATGGCGGACCGGCCGTTCTTGGTGATCTTGGGGCTGGTGGGCAGCGCGGCCACGCTCTACGGGATGGCGGATGTGTATCTGAAGGCTTTTGCCGCACCCAGCGAGGAGCCCGTGGGTGACGATGTGAACCCGCTCAGCCGCCGCCGACAGTGGCTGATGAACGTGGGGTTAGGAAGCCTGGTGGTGGCCCTGGTGGCTTTGTCGTCCTCGCCGGTGGTGAACGACCCGGTGCGCGAGGCCGGGGCGGCCTTTGGGGTGCCGGTGATTTCGACCGCCACCGAGGAGGTGAAGCCGTGATTTACCTGTACGTCATCTTGGCCGGGCTGTGGATGGCGCTCAACGACCAGTACACCCTGGGCGGCTTCATCTTCGGCCTGGGGCTTGCCATCCTGGTGATGAGCCTCTTGCGGTCTATCAATGTCGCCACGCCGCCGCTCTCGCCCGGGCGCATTTTCAAGGGTGTGCAACTGGTGGGCTACTTCCTGTGGGAGTTGGTTTTGGCCAACATCCGGGTGGTGCCGGAAGTGTTCCGACCGACCTCCGAACTCCGCCCCGCCATCGTGGCGATCCCGCTAAGCCTTACCGAAGAATCGCAGATCGCGCTTCTGGCAAATCTCGTTTCATTAACACCCGGAACCCTTAGCTTGCACGTATCCGAAGATCGTTCTCAGCTCTACGTCCACGTCCTGCGGTTGCCCGAAGAAGGGCCGGCGGCCGTGGTGCGCGATATCAAGCAAGGCTTTGAGCGTCGCATCATGGAGGTGTTCGCCGCGTGAGCTACGCCAATGTGATCTGGATTTTGCTGGCCGTGCTGGGCGTGGGGGCCTTGGGGGCGCTCGCGAGCCTGATTCGCGGGCCGCACCTCACCGAGCGGGTGATTTCGCTGGACCTGATGGCCACGATGGCGGTGGCGGCGGTGGCGCTGCTGGCGATGGCGAAGGGGCAGCCGGTGTACCTGGATGTCGCGCTGGTCATTGCCCTGGTGGCCTTTGTGGGTAGCGTGGCGTACGCCCGCTACGCCGAAGCCGGGCGGGCTAGCCGGCCACGCCCGGAGACGGCTTCCTCTCGTGATCGGGGGCAAAACCAGGCGCAGGACCAGGCGCGCACCGAAGCCCTCGAGGAGGGAGGGGCCGACGCATGAGCCCACGCGAGATCGTGGTGGTGGCGCTGGCCGGGCTGGGCACGGTGTTCATCCTGCTCTCTGTGGTCGGCCTGCTGCGGATGCCGGACCTCTACATGCGGATGCAGGCGACGACCAAAGCGACGACCCTGGGGCTGCTGCTGGTGATGGCGGCGCTGAGCGTGCACTTTGCCCAGCCCGGCGAGACCGTGAAGGCGGTGCTGGTGATCCTGTTCTTGTTCCTGACCCAGCCCATCGCGGCGCACATGATTGCGCGAGCGGGCTACCGCACGGATGTGCCGCTGTGGGAGGGCTCCGTGACGGATGAACTGGCGGCGGCGGAGTCAGCGAGTAGAATAGAAGATCCTTCGGGCCTGTAGCTCAGTGGTGAGAGCGGGCGGCTCATAACCGCTTGGTCGTG
>CAZDWU010000046.1:0-1311 GCA_964509165.1 uncultured Chthonomonas sp.
GGGGACCAAGCCCTGCGCGTCACCGGCAAGCGCGGCAAGACCCGCGTGCTGCCCGTCCCCACCGAAACCTGGGCCTGGGTGGAAACCTATGTGCGGGACGCACGACCCCAACTGGCCACCAAGCCTGTCGCCGCGCTGTGGCTAAACGACCGGGGCGGCCCGCTTTCCCGGCAGTCGGCAGATCGCATCGTGCGCCAGCGAGCCCGGCGGGCGGGTCTGGGGCGGGGCATATCGGCGCACACCCTGCGCCACACCTATGCAGTCCATCTGCTGGAAGGCGGCGCGGACCTCCGGGCCGTGCAGGAACTCCTCGGCCACGCCAGCCTTGCCACCACCCAGATTTACACTCAATTGGATCTGCGGCAAACGGAAAACCAATACCGCAAGGCACATCCGAGAGCCTAAAGCGCGCGCTTAGTAAGCCGGCAAGTCTGCGTTCGGCATCACATCAAGAGAGAGGTCATCTGCCATCCCCCGCGCCAACCGGAACGAACCCGCAATCGCAATCATCGCCGCGTTATCGGTGCAGCGATCAAATGGCGGCGTAAAGAACTCGGCTCCCACCCGGTCACACGCCGCGCGTAAGGTCTCCCGAAGGCTCTCGTTGGCCGCCACGCCGCCCACCAGGGTCAACGCCCGCAAGTCCTCTTCCTCCAGCGCCCGCAGGGCCTTGCGCACCAAGGCATCCACAATCGCCGCCTGCAAAGAAGCCGCCGCATCCGCCCGGTTCAGGGCCTCGCCTTCGCGATCCACCAGCAACCGCATCGCCGTCTTCAACCCCGAAAAAGAAAACTTTGCTCCGTCGCCCGGCAAAGCGCGGGGCAGGGCATAGCGCTTCGCATTTCCATCCCTTGCCAGCTCTTGCAACGCCCGCCCGCCCGGGTAACCAAGACCAAGCAGCCGTGCCCCTTTGTCAAAGGCTTCTCCGGCCGCGTCGTCCACCGTTTCGGCCAGGATTCGGTATTGCCCCGGCGCATCCACGCGCACAAGCTCCGTGTGGCCCCCGCTTACCACCAGGCACAGGTGAGGGAAGGGCGGCTGAGGTTCGCCCGCCGCAAATGGGCTCAAAATATGCCCCTCGATGTGGTGCACCCCCACCAGCGGTACCCGCCATAGAGTGGCCAGGGCCTTCGCGGCACTCACGCCCACGCTCAGGGCGCCCACCAGGCCGGGCCGGTTCGTCACGGCAATGCCGTCCGGCGGGCCGTCTTCGCCCATCGCCTCGCTCAGCACGGGCAAGATCGCCTCCACGTGCGCCCGTGCCGCCGCCTCCGGCACAATGCCGCCCCACTGGGCGTGCAGGGCCACCTG
>CAZDWU010000046.1:1411-3620 GCA_964509165.1 uncultured Chthonomonas sp.
ACTTCCAGCGTCGCGCAGGTGGCGCCCTTCTTTTGGCAGGCCTCGAGCAAAGCAGTCATCATCCGCTCCCCGATGCGTTGCCGCTGGCGAGGCGGGTCCACCGCCACGTTGATCACGTGGGCTTCGTCCAGCACCATCCAGGCCCCGGCAAACCCGGCGACTTCGCCATCCACCAACGCCACCAAAAACACACCCTCCGGCCGTTCCAGTTCGAGTCGCACCGCCGCCTCCGACCAGGGCTTGCTTTGGCAGGCGTGATCAATCCGCACCACGTCCGCGACGTGTTGCTCAGCAAAGGGCACAAAGCGGAGGGTGTTCACGCGGCCTTAGCCCCCCAGATACGCTTCTTTCACCTTCGGGTTGGCCAGCAGGTTCTTCCCGGTGTCCGCTAGCACCACCCGGCCCGTTTCCAGCACGTAGGCGCGGTGCGCAATGTCCAGGGCGCGGCTGGCGTTCTGCTCCACCAGCAAGATGGTGGTGCCGTCGGCGTTCAATTCGGTGATGATGCGGAAAATTTCGGTGACGAGGTTCGGGGCCAGGCCCATGCTGGGTTCATCCAACAGCAGCAGTTTGGGGCGGCTCATCATCGCGCGGCTCATGGCCACCATCTGCTGTTCGCCACCGCTCAGGGTGCCTGCATTCTGCTTGATGCGCTCGGCCAAGCGAGGGAAGCGCTTGGTCGCCCGATCCATATCCTGCTGGATGCCGGCGGCATCGTTCCGGATGTGGGCGCCGAGTTGCAAGTTCTCCCACACCGTCATGTTGGTGAAGATGCGGCGGCCTTCGGGCGATTGGCTGATGCCCCGCGCCACGATTTTGTCCGGGGTGTCACCGGCAATGCTCTCGCCCTCAAACAAAATGTCGCCACCGCGCGGGCGATTGAGGCCAGAGATGGTGCGAAGGAGCGTGCTCTTGCCCGCGCCGTTGCTGCCAATGATCGAAACAATCTCGCCCTCGTTAACTTCAATCGTCACGTCATCAAGGGCCTGAATGGCGCCGTAAAAGACATTCAGTCCTTCGACCTTCAGCATAGGGTTTCTAGTCTAGCCGAACAAAAGCCTCTCCCGGGCCGGGTGAATGGTCCCAAGGAACGCATTACGAATCGAAACCTCGGGTCTGCTACGTCGGTAAGGGGTTAGTGCGCGCAAGCGTGCGGTGTGTTTATGATGAATCGTGATCGACGTTGGGTACCGCTGGTGGCGGCAGTCGTCGGGGCTGTGGCCCTGGCCGGGTGCCGAATGCCAGCAATGGGAGGTGCCAAGCCGGCGGACAAGGGAAGTGTCCACACGGTGAGCCGAGGGGACGTGGCCAGTGAGGTGGTCGAGTCCGGTCGTCTGGAGGCCCTCAAGACCGTCGAAGTCAAGAGCCGAATCAGTGGCCGCGTGGCCCGCTTGCTGGTGGACGAAGGCGATTACGTCACCAAGGGTCAGCTCATCGGCGTTATTGATCCGCAAGAAACCGAACTACAAGTGAAGCAAACCCGCGCCCAACTGCGCGGTGCCCAAAGCGCGGTGCGTGCTTCGGATGCCCGCATTCAGCAGTCCCGGCAAACGGCGCTCAACAACATCGAGCGACAGCGGTCCATCATCCGCCAGCTTGAAGCCGAGAACAAGGTTCAACCGGACCTCACCCGCAATGCCATTTCCACGGCCGAGGCCAGCCTACGCAGCGCGCAACAGGCTTACGATCAGTTGGTCAAGGTCACCCAACCCAACTCCCGCGCGAGCACCATTGCTAGCGTGGAAGACGCCAAGAACCAGCTCGCCCAAGCCGCCGCCGAAGAGCGTCGCCAAAAGGAACTGCTGGACCTGGGTTATGTATCCCAACGAGCCTACGAGAGTGCCCAGTTGAACCTGCGCCTGGCCGCCACTCGCGTGGAAACCGCCCAGGCCACCCTCAGCCGATTTGATGAGCAACAGATTCTGGAGCGCAAGCAAGCCGAAGAACGAGTGAAGCAATCAGAAGCAGAACTCCAGCGCGCCCGCCTGGGCAGCGTGCAAGACGTGGCCAAGCGCGAGCAGTATCAGCAAGCCCTCAAGGCCCTGAGCGACGCCCAAGCGAACCTGCGCGGCATTGATGCCGACATCGCCAGCCGCGCCCAACAGGCCGCCTCGGTGGAGCAGATTTCTGTTCAGTTGCAAGATGGCGAACGACAACTCGCCGAAACCGAAATCCGCGCGCCCATTAGCGGTGTGGTCACCAAGCGCTT
>CAZDWU010000046.1:3720-4935 GCA_964509165.1 uncultured Chthonomonas sp.
GTGGTCAAGTACGACGTGGAAGTGCTGATGACGCAGACCGACCCGGCCATCAAGAGCGGGATGTCGGCCAGCTGTTCCCTCAAGGCCGCTGAGCGCAAGAACGTCATCCGCGTGCCCTTTGCCTACGTGGCCAAGGAGAAGGACGGTCGTCGCTACGTGGTGAAGGAACCCGCCGCCGGCACCAAGCCCGACCCCAAGAAGCCGCAAGACAAAACTTACGTCACCGCCGGCCTGGAAGGGGGCGGCTTCATCGAGATCATTGAAGGCCTAAGCGGCGGCGAAAAGCTGATTCTGCCGAGCTTCTCCGGACCCCAACGCAGCGGCATGCTAGGTGGTGGCGGCGGCGGCGGTGACGGCGACGGCGGCGACGGCGGCGGCGACAACTAAGGAGGGCTGAGTCTCATGTCCGAAACTCCGATGCCCCCCGTGGTGATCGATCCGGGGCCGCAACCCCGGCTCGAGCGCCGCGGCCAAAACGGCTTCGGTACGCTCCTCGAAAGTGGCCGCATCGCCATGGATATGTTGCGCATGCACAAGATGCGCTCCTTCCTGACAATGCTGGGCGTGATCATCGGCGTCATGGCGGTTTCGATGATCGTTTTGCTCCAAAACGGGCTCAAGGCGTATATCGATAGTGAGTTCAGCGAACTCAGCGCCGACACGATCTTCATCATCTACGACCCCAGCCGCCTGGGCCGAGGCGAGGGCCGCGGTCGCTTTACGGAGATCAAGGAAGAAGACCGGGAATACATCCTCGCCAACGCCGATAAAGTGCTTAATGTGACCGGCGTCGTCATGGTGGGCGGTCAACAGGCGCGCTTTGGCGATAAGGAAGTCTCGGGCGTTCAGGTCACGGGCGTCAGCCAGGACTACTACGGCGCGGTCTCTCGCGACCTGGTGGCCGGGCGACTCATTGAGAAGAACGACGTCGACAACCTCGCCAACGTGGGCATCATCAGCTCTCAGCTGGCGGATGAACTTATGCCCGGGACCGATCCACTTGGCAAGACGGTTGTCTTTAGTGGCATTAGCGTGACCATCGTCGGGGTGGTGAAGGAGAGGAATCAAAACCTCGGCCCCAGCAACACCAAGACGATGGAAATGCCCGTCACCACCGTGCAACGCAAGTGGCAAGGGGGGCGGAGCTATAGCTACCTCTTGGCGCGGAGCAAGCCGGACGTCAAGGTGAGCGAGGCGATGGACCAGATTTGGGAA
>CAZDWU010000046.1:5035-16879 GCA_964509165.1 uncultured Chthonomonas sp.
GGCGGACTCATCGGGATGAGTATTGCCTGGGGGTTCGGCCTCATCATCACCATCATCACCAAGGCCTTAAAGGTGCCGAGCGAGGCAGGCTTGGCGGCTCCATTCCCGGTATTCGAGGCATTCTTGGCGGCTTGCTTTTCTGCTGCGATTGGGGTGATTTTTGGGTTCTTCCCGGCCATGAACGCCGCGAAGCTCGACCCCATCGTCGCGCTCCGCAAGGACTAACCCCGTCACCCGCAAACAAGAATCCCCTCCGGCACCAAGCCTGGAGGGGATTTTTTGTACTTGGCGTTGGCAGCCGGGTTAGTCGGCCACTCGTTCCCAGGTGACCAAGCCGAGCTCGGTCGGGATGGCCAGGCCCTCGTGGTAAGGCACCACCCGCACCCGGTAGCCGCGCAGCCCGGGCCGGTCGCAGGGGATGGACCCCCGGAACACCACACCTTCGCCACCTTGCTCCACGGCTTCCAGGTCGTGCACGCTCAGGTCATCCAGGTCGCGGTTTGGGCCGACGTGACCGGTCAGCACTTGCACCTTCACATCCGCCGGCGAAAGCGCGCCCAGGCTCACCCGAGCTTCCACCTCAAAGGTTTGGCCCACCTTCAGTTGCGCCGAAGTCAATTGCGAGACCGAGCCGATCTGCACCGAAGACCAGTTCGCCTGCACCTTGTCCCGCCAATCCAGCAGCGCCCGCGCGGGCGCCAAGCCTTCCTGCGTGCGCGCATTGTAAGCCCGCCCGGCGGGCACGTAGAACCGCGTGGTGTATTCGCGCACCATGCGGTTGGTGCTAAATCGGGGCGCCAGCACGCGCATACTCTCGCGAATCATGTCCACCCAGCGGCGGGGAATGCCCCCGTCAATGCGGTGGTAGAACACCGGCGCAATTTCGTTCTCAATGAGGTGATACAGCGCCTGGCTGTCCATCCAGTCCTGGAAGTTTTCGTCCGGGTTTTCCTGGCCATTGCCAATCGCCCAGCCCACGCCCTTGGCGTAGCCCTCCGCCCACCATCCGTCCAGGATGGAGCAGTTCAGGCCGCCATTGGCGCACACCTTCATGCCGCTGGTGCCGCTGGCTTCCATGGGGCGGCGCGGGTTGTTCAGCCACACGTCCACGCCCTGCACCATGTGCCGGGCCACGTTCATTTCGTAGTCTTCCAGGAACACCACGCGCGAGTTCGCGCCCTCGGCCCGCACGTACTGCACGATGTCTTGGATGAGCTTTTTGCCGCCCTCGTCGCGGGGGTGCGCTTTGCCGGCAAAAACGAACTGTACCGGCCGGTCGGCGTGGTGGATCATCGCCTTCAGCCGCTCGATGTCTCCAAAGAGCAGCGTCGCCCGCTTGTAGGTGGCAAAGCGCCGGGCAAAACCGATGGTGAGGATGCGCGGGTCCAGCACCTTGTTGGCCGCGTTCATGTCGGCCGGGCTCATGCTGTTGCGTTCCATCGCCTTGCGCATGTGCCGGCGGCAGAACCGCACCAGGTCGCCCCGTTGGTTCTCACGCATCTCCCACAGCTCGGCATCCGGGATGGCATCGGCGGCGGCGGCCCACACTTCGCGGTCGGCGGCGTCATCGCGCCAATTCGGCCCCACGTAGCGGTCCAGCAGGTGCACCATGCGGTCGCTGATCCAGGTCATCAGGTGGACGCCGTTGGTCACGGCGTCGATCGGCACTTCTTCCACCGGGAAGTCGGGCCAGCGATCCTGGAACATCCCTCGCGACACTTCGGCGTGCAGGCGCGAAACCCCGTTCACGTAGTTCGCGTTCTCCATTGCCAAGATGGCCATGTTGAACTTCTCGTCCTTGTTCTCGGGGTGCAGGCGGCCCATATCCATGAACTTGTCAAAGCTCAGATCCAGGCCGTTGACCATGCGCGAGACGTACCGCTCCAGCAACGGGCGCGGGAAGAGGTCAAAGCCCGCCGGCACCGGGGTGTGGGTGGTGAAGACGTTGCCCGCCACCACGCACTGCCGCGCGGTGCGGAAGTCGCACTGGTGGGCATCCATAAACTGGCGGATGCGTTCCAGGCTCAAGAAGGCGGCGTGGCCCTCGTTCATGTGGCAAACCTGCGGGGTCTTGCCCACGGCCACCAGCGCCTTGTAGCCACCCACGCCCAGCACCAGCTCTTGCCGAATGCGCATCTCCTCGTCCCCGCCGTAGAGCGTGTCGGTGATGCCTTGGTCGCGAGGGGCGTTTTCTAGCAGGTTCGAGTCCAGCAGGTAAAGCTCCACGCGGCCCACCTGCGCCCGCCACACCTGGCAATGCACGTTTTGGTCGGGGAACTCTACCGTCACGCGCAGCGGCTGGTCGTCGTCGCCCCGCACCAGCGCGAGGGGAAGTCGGTAGAAGTCGTACTGCGGATAGTGCTCTTGCTGCCAGCCGTCGGGGGTGAGGAACTGGCGGAAATAGCCCCGCGCATAGAGCAAACCCACGCCCGTGAGCGGCACACCGAGGTCCGAGGCCGCCTTGAGGTGGTCACCGGCCAGCACGCCGAGGCCCCCAGAATAGATGGGCAAGCACTCGTTGATGCCGAACTCAGCGCAGAAGTAGGCAATCTGGTTGGTGGCGCGCTCGCCGGGGAAGGTGCGGTCGAACCACGTCTCCCCGTTCATGTATTCGGTCAGGTCGCGGTGGGCGCGCTGAATCTTGGTTTGCAGCAGCTCGTCTTGCGAGATCCGGGCCACGTCGCTGTGGGTGAGAGAATTGAGCAACTCCACCGGGTTGTGTTCGACTTGCTCCCAGCGTTCGCGATCAATGTCGCGGAAGAGAGCCCGCGTTTCGGGGTGCCAGCACCACCGGAAGTTGTAGGCAAGCTCTCGCAGGGGTTGCAAGGCCTCGGGAAGTTCTCGAACAACTTCAAAAGCGTGGGCGTACTTCGTGGTCCTCATCCGCTCCTTCATTATGGGCGGATTCCCCCGTAATCTTCCGGGGGGCCGGGTCAGGGGAGTGGGGTGACCGTTACAGTGTCCCGCGTGACCTCAAGGCGATGCTTCTGTCCGTCCAGCCAAAACTCGGGGACGGTGATGCGCTCCCAGCCGGTGGGCAGATTCGGGCGGATGGAGACGACCATGCCGGAGCGCAGCTTGTAATCGAACTTGGCCCCGGGCTGGGCGGTGCGATCCAGGCGCACCCCGCAGAACCCATAAATGACTGTGTTGAGGCACCCCGCCGCGCCGGTGATGAAGGGCGTGTCGCCCGTCAGGGGCTTCTCCCGGAATATGAGCGGGCCATCCATGTAGGGTTGCCAACTTTCTCGCCATCGCTTGAGGGCTTCGTCGGCTTTGCCGTTGCGGGCGAGGACCGTGGCTTCAATGCTGGCCGACATGGCCGGCCCGTTAGGGGTGATGCGGGAAGAGAATCGCTCGATCAGGCTGAGGGCTTCACGCTCGGCCTCGGGGTCTTGCAAAGGGAAAGCGGCCAGGAGGCCGCTGACCTGCTGGTAGGTGGTTTCGGGGTCGTTGCTGGCGTTCTTCAGGCGGCCTTCGGCGTCCCGGGGGATGAACATGAACTCCGCGGACATTCTTCGACCGGCACGAAAGAACAACCACCGCACCGCCATATTGGTGTAAAGGTCATCGTCTACTTTGTGGAACTCATTCGGCCCCATCACATTCCGAAAGTGGATCCGCCCTTCTTGGTCCGATTCCATTCGATAGTGGTAGAAGTCCGCCGCATCCTGGCGAAACTCGCGGACTTGCGCTTCCGGGGCCAGGCCCATGTCGGCGGCCCAACTCAAACCGAGGGCAACCGACGCCGTGATGTGATCCTGGTACTGGCTATTGCCCATGGCCTTGTTGTTTCCATTGACATCCGTCTCCCAGGGCACTTTGAGGCCGGTCGAACGATGCTCTGCCCCTGGAGTGTCACTTGGCAACGGCCCGATCTCACGGCCCCAAACGGGGCGATTCTGTCGTACCCACTTGCTGGCTTCAACTCGCCACAGCGGCGCGTATTTCAGCCGGTAGTTGGCAATCGTCCGCGCCCGGGTCGGGTCCGTGAACATCAGCGCCGGGAACACCCACACGTCGGTGTCCCAAAACACGTGCCCCCCAAAGCGCGTGCTCACTGCCCCGAACGGGCTGGGGGCCACGTCGCCGTTGGCAATCACCCCCTGCCGGAGCATCTCCTGCAGTTGCGCCACCGCCTGGTTGGCCTCCGCGTCCCCTTCAATCTCAATCACCGGATAGTCAGCCACCGGAACGGGCGTCTCTGAGGTCTCCAAACTCTCGGAAATGTAAATGCGCTTTTCCCCTTCGCGCAAAGGCCAAGTCAAAGCGCGCGTCTTGGCGTCCCACTTCGGCGCATCGGTGCCATCCACGATGAGAAACCGGCGCGGATAGGTGTTCGAAGACCGTTCGCCCCGGTAAAGGCCATCTCTTTTCCCGATCAGATAGCGCTGGCCGTCTTGGACCACCGGGTAGGCCAGCAACGGCTTCGCCTTTGGTAGATCTTGGGGCGGCCCAGAGGTCACCGGCGGACCCGGCGCGCAGCCGAGCAGGGCAAACCCTAAGAGGAAGCCATACGCTCGCGCCATGTACGCATTTTGGCACCCGGGTGGCGGGCAAGCTCATCCGCAATTAGCGAAGCCGCATTCAATGCCAGCGGGGAAGTCAGGTGCAACACCGTCGGTGGCGCAGGCAACGAGGGCAGCGCCCACGCCAGCCCCTCCGGCAGCTCCGCTGGGGCCGGGCCGAGCACCCCCACCCCCTGCACCAGGTGGTTCTCACGCAACATCGCCAAGCGCAAGGCCGTCCACTCGGCCTGAAAATCATCCGAAGCCACCAACCCGTCCAGGTGGTGGCCCTCGCCCAAAATCGCGTCGGGGTAGGTGCGAAAACACGCCAGCGCCCGCCGGGAAACGAAGAAGTGCAGCTTCCAGCCCGCCGCCCGGGCCGCCTCCAGCAGCATCAACAGCCGCGCGGCTTCGTCCGCCGCCCCGGGGTCGTCATCCCAGGGGCAAGCGTTCAAATCCACGCGAACCGTCAGCGTCACGCGTCTAGCAGCGCCGCGATGCCGGGCAGGGTGCGGCCTTCCAAGAATTCCAGGCTCGCGCCGCCGCCGGTGCTCACGTGCGTCATGCGGTCGGCCAGGTCCATCTGCTCCACGGCCGCCGCGCTGTCGCCGCCGCCCACAATGGTGACCGCATCGCTCCCCGCCATGGCCTCGGCCACTGCCCGGGTGCCCGCCGCGTAGTTTTCGAACTCAAAGACGCCCATCGGGCCGTTCCAGATCACCGTCCCCGCTTGGGCAATGATCTCGGCAAAGCGGGCGCGGGTTTCCGGCCCGATGTCCAGGCCCATGCGATCGGCGGGGATGGCGCTGGAGGGCACCACCAACGGCTCGGCGTCGGCGGCAAATCGGTCGGCCGTCACCGTGTCGGTCGGCAAGAACACGCGGTGGCTTTCTTTGGCCATCAGTTCCCGCGCAAAGTCCAGGCTCGCTTCATCTAGCAAGCTGGAGCCGATCTCGTGGCCCGCCGCCTTAAAGAACGTGTACGCCATCCCGCCGCCGATGATAAGCTGATCCACCTTGGGCAGCAGGCTCTCAATCACCGGAATCTTGTCGGCCACCTTCGCTCCGCCCAAGATCGCCACAAACGGGCGCTTGGGTTCATCGAGCGCCGCGCCGAGGTAGCGCAGTTCCTTCTCAATCAAGAAGCCCGCGTAGGCCGGCAGATGGTGGGCCACGCCCTCGGTGCTGGCGTGGGCGCGGTGGGCGGTGCCAAAGGCGTCGTTGACATACACCGTGGCCAGCGAGGCCAGCTGCGCCACAAAGGCGGGGTCATTGGCTTCCTCGGCGTCGTGGTAGCGCAGGTTTTCCAGCAGCAGGGCTTGGCCGGGGGCCAGGGCCGCCACCAGTGCCTTCACTTCCTCGCCCACGCAGTCTGGGGCCAGCGCCACGGGTTGCCCCAGCATCTCGCTCAGCGCCCCCGCCACCGGGGCCAGGCTCAGTTCCGGCGCGCGCTTGCCCTTGGGCCGCCCCAGGTGGCTGCACAGTACCACCTTGGCTCCTTGCGCCAGCAGGTGCTTGATGGTGGGCAGCGATTCTTGGATGCGGCGCGGGTCGGTGATGCGGTCGCCATCCAGCGGCACGTTGAAGTCGCAGCGCACCAGCACGGTCTGGCCAGCGGCATTCAGGTCGGCAATCGTCTTCTTGGCGAGGGGCATGGCTTCCATTCTACTGCCCGCACCCGCGCCTCCGGGCCTGCCGAAAACGAACAACCGCCCGGCCTCGCGGTGAGGTCCGAGCGGTCGCTCTTGCTTAGCTCAGAAGGAGCCTTACTGCATGTCGGGGGCTTGCGCCTGATCCGCACCCGGGGCTTGACCCTCGGGCGTGGCCGGTTCCGGCGAACTGCAAGCCGTCAAAACCATCGAAACCAGGGCCAACACGGCCACCCAACTGAAGGTCTTCATTAGTTGCCCCAGTCCCGGCTCCAACCCTTGTTGTTGTTCAGGCCGCCGCGCCAGTCCGGCGTCGAGTACAGGTTGTGGTAGAGCGAGCTCGAGGCCACCACCTTCACGTGGCTATCGGCGTAACCGACGACCGTCTTCTTGCCGGCCTGCAGGCGGGCAATGGCGCCCGTGCGGGTGCTGATGCCAGCCGGGCCGCTGAGCGGACCGCGACCAAGGTCGTGCGGGCCCCATACCCCGATGAACTGCGCGTCACCGGTCGGGAAGGCGATGGCGTACTGCGGCGGGCGGCTGAGCTGCGCACCGTCGTGGATCACGATCGTTTCGGCCACGTTGGCCAGCGAAGTGGCGTTGGCGGGGAAGTTGTAGCTTTCATCCGCGAACTCGGCGTAGGTGGCCACGGAGCGACCGGTGCAGATGGCCGGCAGCGGGAAGCCCGTTTGGCGCGCACAGGACGAGAAGCCGCCCAGGGTCCAGTGGTTATAGGCGTACGTGTTGCTGATGTTGCTCAGGTACGTCTTGGAGTTCGGGCTGGCCCAAATGCCTTGCAGTTCCCCGGTGGTGGCATTGACCCCGTTCTTGATGTACGGGTTCACCAGGTTCGGGTACATGAATTCCAGGTTGAACGTGGTGGGCAAGCCCATCGCGGCGCTCCACAGCGGATACGTGTCGTCGTAGTCCGGCAGGTAGAGCTGGAAGCCGAGGCTGATGTTCTTGACATTGCTCACGGTCTGCGTTTGCTTGGCCGCATTCTTGGCCTTGGCAAAGACGGGGAAGAGGATCGCCGCCAGGATGGCAATGATGGCAATCACAACCAGGAGTTCGATAAGGGTAAAGGCACGTCGCTTCATCGCGTTGTTCCGGGGAAGGCGCAAACCTGCCCAAGTTCATATTACTTCAAAAAACTTGCGTTTCTGCTAGTCCGGTACATCTACGGCTGGCCTGAAAGGTTGAGAATTATTCTGCGCTTTCGCGGCTCCATCCGGCGTTGTTACTGAGGGCGCCTTGCCAGTCCGGAGTTGAGTATGCGGTGCCGTAAAGTTCGCTCGTGGCCTTGGACTTGGCGGAAGAATCAGTGCCCACCATGGTAGTGCGGGTGCCGGAGAGGAAACGGGCCAAGGCGCCTTTGGCGTTCGAGACGCCCGCCGGGCCGGAGAGGGGACCCTCGCCCGCTTTGGTGAGCGACCATACGCCGATGTACTTCGCATCCGCCTTCGGGAAGGCAATGCCGAATTGCGGCGGGCGGGCCAGCACGGATCCCTCGGTGAAGAGAACGGTGTTGCTGATGTCGGCAATCTCGCTCGTCCGGGCCGGGCGGTTGTACTTTTCGTCAGCGAACTCCGCGAAGCGGGCTTCCGTCCGGTCGGTGCAGAGCGGCGACGTCGCCGCATAGGTGGGGTTTGCGCACTGGAAGATGCCCCCCAACCCCCAGAAGTTGTAGGCGAATGCGTTGCGTACGCCCCGCATTTGGAGGTCAACCTTCGGATTGGTCCACGCATTTTGATCCTTCGTGTAGTTCTCCATCACCTCCGGATATAAGCGGTCGGAGTCCAGCACTTCGGATTCCCCCATGGCCAATGACCAAATCGGGAATGTGTCGTCAAAGTTCGTGGCGTAAATGCAGGCGGACACCCCAATATGCTTCGTCGAATTGAGAACTTGAAAGTTGTGGTGCCGTGCGCAGGCTTCGGGGTTGATTGCTGAGGCCGGCCCTGGATAGCAGGAGTGAGGGTTGTAGAGGGGATGAAGAAACGTGATGGCTACAGCCGTCGCCACGGCGATACACCCCACTGTCCAGAGGTTGATCTCCCGATTCAAGCCCGTCCCCTTCGCCATGTGTAACCCATTTAACAAAGAGAGTGGCGGCGACGTTCCGTCAACCTTGTATTCAAACCGGGTGGAAGCAGAATGACGACCTACTTTGAATCAGGTGCCGATCTACCAGCATCGCGCGACCATCCGACATTATTGGTGAGGGTGCCGCGCCACTCGGGCGTGGAGTAGGACGCTCCGTAGAACTCTCTGGTTGGCTTGGATTTGTATGAGGAATCGGTGCTAATGAAGGTAGTACGGGAGCCAGAGAGGAAAAGGGCCAGGGCGCCTTTGGCGTTCGAGACGCCCGCCGGGCCGGAGAGCGGGCCCTCGCCCTTCTTGGAAAGCGACCACACACCGATGTACTTCGCGTCGGCCTGTGGAAAGGCAATGCCGAACTGGGGCGGGCGGGCCAGCACGGATCCCTCGGTGAAGAGAATGGTGTTGCTGATGTCGGCAATCTCGCTCGTCCGCGCCGGGCGGTTGTACTTTTCGTCAGCGAACTCCGCGAAGCGGGCTTCCGTCCGGTCGGTGCAGAGCGGCGACGTCGCCGCATAGGTGGGGTTTGCGCACTGGAAGATGCCCCCCAACCCCCAGAAGTTGTAGGCGAAACCGTGCTTCAGTCCATCCATATCTAGCTTCGCAACCGGGTGCTGCCAAATTTGGTCGTTCTTCGTGTACGGCTTCATAGCCTGTGTGTAAAGGTGGTCAGAGTCCAACACCTCGGGCCGCCCGAGAGCCGATGACCAGACGGGGAAGGTGTCGTTGAAGTCCGCTGCGTAAAGGATCGCGGCCACCCCCACTTGCTTGGCGTGGTTCATTAGCATCGTTCGCTGAGAGATCCTTCGACATGTGGCCGTCGATCCTGGCCAAAACATGGGGCCGCAAGAGCCTATAGGCCACAACACGTACGCCAGCAGGCCCATGAAGATCGTTACGATCACCACCGTTCCAAAGCTTAGTTCTCGATTCCAGCCCGTCCCTTTCGCCACGTGTAACACTTTCAACAGGGCAGGTGGCGTCTACGTTCCCACTTACCCTGTGTTCAAGGCGGGTGGAAGCATGATGGCAAACTACCTTGATCCAGGCGCCGAGCTACCAGCATCGCGCGACCATCCGGCATTGTTGGTGAGGGCGCCGCGCCACTCGGGCGTGGAGTACATCTGCCCGTAAAGTTGGGCCGTCGGCACTCGCGCTACCCCACCATCAACATTAACCCGAATGCTTTCGACCCCTGATTGCAAACGCGAAACCGCCCCTGTAGCTCGCGATGGCCCGGCTAGACCAGAGAGAGGCTCGCGGAAGGGCGCCTCTGACCCCCAAATACCAACATACATTGCGTCTGCATCAGGAAAGGCCACGCCGAATTGGGGTGGACGAGCGAGTTGGTGTCCCTCGGTAAACATGAACGTATCCTTCGGGCTTTCAATCTCAGTCAGACTGGCAGGCCGGTTATATTTCTCGTGGGCAAACTCCGCGAAACGATCTGCAGATCGGCTGTTGCAGAGCTGCGATGTCTCGGCAAAGGAGGGTGAAGCGCACTGGGAAAAGCCTCCCAGTCCCCAAAAGTTGTAGGCAAAGGCATTCCGAAGACCTTGGAGCTGCTTTTCCGTTCTGGGATTCTTCCAGATCGACTCATTTTTTGAGTACGGCAGGAGGAGGGCAGGATACATTCGGTCGGCGTCGAATGCGCTCGGCGTGCCCATCCCGGCTGTCCAAATCGGCAAGGTTTGGTTGTGATCCTCAGAATAGATCTGCGTTGCCATGCCGACTTGCTTGGCGTTGGCTAACGCCATCGTTGTGCCGCTGGGGCCGCATCTGCCTTTGTCAAATCGAGAGAGCCAACCAGGAGGGCACGGAGAAGGGGAATACACCGGCACGGTTAGCAGCACGATGATTCCTGCTAACACGCCGAGCCCCACCGCCACTGTCCACTTGTGCGAGCGTTTGAGCTTGTACTCACTGCCCATCTCTTCATGTTAACCGAAGCGACGGGGATGCAGTTCCTGTGCAGTCATGCCCAAACAATCGCAAGTACCTGGGCCATAAATCCCCGGCGTGACAAAATAATCGTAAGTCACATGTCCGAAAACAAGACTCCCACCCCTGGTTTTGGCACCCTCGCCCTTCATGCGGGGTTCGATGGCGACCCGGCCACCAAAAGCCGCGCCGTCCCCATCTACCAAACCACCAGCTACCTCTTTGATGACACCAGCCACGCCGCGCGCCTCTTTGCCCTGCAAGAGTTCGGCAACATCTACACGCGCATCATGAACCCCACCACGGCGGTGCTGGAAAATCGCATCGCCGCGCTGGAAGGGGGCTCCCACGCCGTCGCCACCGCGAGCGGCCAGGCCGCCGAACTGCTGGCCATCACCACCATCTGCGAGGCCGGCGACGAGATCGTGAGTAGCGCCAGCCTCTACGGCGGCACCTACAACCTCTTCCACTACACCTTGCCCAAGATGGGGATCAAGGTTCACTTTGTGGATCCCAGCGACCCGGAGAACTTTCGCCGCGCCACCACCGACCGCACCAAGCTCTACTATGCGGAAACGGTGGGCAACCCCAAGGTGGACGTCTTCCCGATTGCCGCCGTGGCCGCCATTGGCCGCGAACTCGGCATCCCGCTGATGGTGGACAACACCGTCCCGACCCCCTACCTGGTGCGCCCGTTTGAACTCGGCGCGGCGGTGGTAGTGCACTCGCTTACCAAGTTCATTGGCGGGCACGGCACCAGCATCGGCGGCATCCTGGTGGATGGCGGCAACTTCGATTGGGGTTCGGGCCGCTTTGCCAACTTCACCGAACCCGACCCGAGCTACCACGGCCTCAAGTTCTGGGAGACGTTCGGGGCGTTCCCGGGTCTCGGCAACGTGGCGTTCGGCCTCAAGGCGCGGGTCCAGGGCCTGCGCGACCAAGGCCAAGCCATCAGTCCGTTCAACTCGTTCTTGATCCTCCAGGGCCTCGAAACCCTGCACCTGCGCATGGAACGGCACAGCCAGAACGCGCAGCGCATTGCCGAGTGGCTGAGCCAGCATCCCAATGTGAGCTGGGTCAACTATCCGGGCCTGAGCAGCCACCCCAGCCATGAGCTGGCCAAGTCCACGTTCCGCCCGGGTCACTTCGGGGCATTGCTCGGCTTCGGCGTGAAGGGCGGCTACGATGCGGCGGTGGCGTTCATTGATCGCCTCAAGGTGTTTTCGCTGCTGGCCAACATCGGCGATGCCAAGTCGCTCGTTATCCACCCGGCCAGCACCACGCACCAGCAGCTGACGCCGGAAGAGCAAGCCAGCACCGGCGTGAGCGCGGACTTCATCCGTCTCAGCGTGGGCATCGAGGACATTGAAGACCTCCTCGCCGACCTCGACCAAGCCCTGCGCGGCTAAGTCTGTGCTCATAGCGGAGTCTCGCCCGGGTAACACCGGGCGATGACTTCTGCCGATGCCGCCTGCCAGGCCGCTTTGGCGCGGGTGGACGCTGAGACGGGGGCCGAAGAGAGCCAACTTGCGCTTGTGGTGGGGGTGGCGCGGCCCGACCAACGTGTGGAATACGCCCAAGCGAACGGCGACCAGCCGTTCTATCCGGCCAGCGTGGTCAAGAGCGTGTATGCCGCCTACGCGGCCT
>CAZDWU010000047.1:0-16175 GCA_964509165.1 uncultured Chthonomonas sp.
CGGCCAGCGCCGCGATGACGATGACCTCGAGCGGGGCACCGGCCCCCATGAGGACCACGCCGACGACCAAGCCCAAGTTGTAGATAAACGTGCTGACACTGGCCGAAGCAAACCGTTGGTGCGCGTGCAGATAGGCCCGCGTCACGGCGGCCACCGCCGTTAGTGGCACGACAAACACGAGTCCCCGCACCAACTGCGTGACGAGATCGACCTTGGCGGGCGGCTTAAACCCACTCGCCACCAGGGTGACCAGCGGCGCGGGCCAAATTGCCGCGACAAGCGCGACCACCGCCAGCACACTCCCCAACCAAACCAGAGCCGCCCGGTGGAGCCCATTGCGCTCCTCCCCCGACCGGCGTGTGAACTCCGGGATCAGCGCCGCCCCCACCGCCCCGCCGACCAGCAGATTGAACATCACGTCCGGAATGGTGAGCCCCGCCTGCACGACGTCGGCCATATCGGACAGGCCAAAGGTGCTGGCAATGCTGAGTTCACGGCCGTAGCCAATGATGCGGCCCAGCAGAATCCCGCCAAAAACCCAGAGGGTGGCCCTTCCGCGTCCGCTCATCTTGCCTCCTTGTGCCTCAACGCGCGATGGCGTGGGCGATGACATCGGCCACGCGCGCGGCACCCTGGCCGGGTTTCGGCAACTGCGAGAGCCCCGGACACGGCGTGGCGAGAGCTTGCCGAATCCCTTCATCCGAGAGGGCCGAAGTGGGTAGAGGTGCCGCCAAGCCCATCTCGGCGTACGAGAAATGGTCCATCCCGGCAGGGGTTTCGAGTTCGAGGATGCCCCGCCCCAGCAAGGCCGCCTGCAGGCCCACCGTGCTGGTGGCGGTGGCCACGTAGTCCACGGCGTGGAGCCAGGCTTCGACCGGCTCGGTGGTGGGGGACACGGTGACGCCCACCGGGAGGTCATCCAAACTCCACACCTCGTTGGGGTGCGGGCGCACTACCAGGTGACCACCCCAGTTGTGAACGGCCGGGGCGAGGGCATGGGCCATGCGGGGCCCGTAGCCGGGGTCGGCGGCGGTGGGTTGGCTGGCAAACAGAATGATGCGCCCGGGGGGTAGTCGGCGCCGGATCGCTGCGCCCTGGAGGGCAAACGTCTCGGAGACGAGCCGATCAAACGAAGGATTGCCCGTGACGTGGATGCGCGACGGCTCCCACCCCGATTGGACAAGTAGCTGTCGATCCGCTTCGGTGATCACGCAGATGTTCTGCGCGTAATCGGGCTGGCCGAGGCGATCCATGTCGTACCGTACAAACAAATCCACGGTGCAGGCATTGGGGATATCTTGCTCTTGGGCGACGGCCAGGGCCGTTTGCTCGGCGCGGGGGCTATTGGTAGCCACAACGGCTACGGGATTGATCCGCTCTAGACATCGGCGAATGGCCGTCACCGGACGGAATGCACGGCGCCCCTGGCTGGCCAGGAGGTGTTCCGCTTCAGCCTCGCCATGCTCGGCCACAAGGTCCGCGTAGGAAAGCCCGAGATAGGCTTCCGATTCCTCGTGGCAAACGTCGGGGTGAGGCGGCAACCCTTCCGCGATCTTGCGCCCGAACTCTCGTGCCATCCGGTCACCCGGCGTAAGCAGGTCGCGAAAGCCAATGTTTTCGATCCCGGCCTCATCGTAAACTCGTCGGGCCGTAGTGAGGGCGAGCGCCACCACCTGTCCCCCTCGGCGCTTCCATTCTTCGGCCACCGCTTGCCCGATGAAGGCGTGCCCACCTCCGTAGGTCACCACCAGCAGCGGACGAGCGGCGGCGCTCATCCCGCGTTACCTCGCGATCTCGAAGCTAAGGCAAGTCCGATCAGGCCACCTATGAAACCAAAAACTACAATATTACGACCGTAGGATTTGTTCACTGGCTCATCAAGGACGTAGGGTGCGTCGAGGACTGTCCATTGGACCCCGCTCACCTGGCTTTGTTGCTCAAGCTCATTGACCGCATCGAGAATCTGCATAACCTTTCGATCAGCTTGCTGAACGGTTCTTAGCTTTCTTTGCAGCTCGGTGGCTTGCTCCGGGGCTACCTGGGCGCGCTTGCGTTCGCGCTCGAGCTGATTGCTCAAGACCTCACGCCGCGTAATGAGCTCCACCATTCGAGGGTCGAAATCCAGCTTTTGCGCGGCCTGATACCGTTGAACTTCCACGGCCAAGGCCTTGCGCACCGCTTCCACTGCCTCGTTGGCTTGCTTCACTTGCGGCGTATCAGGCTGATACAGCGAAAGGGCGGTGCTACGGGCCACTTCCTTTTGCCGAAGATCGGCCCGAAGGGCGTCGATGCTAGGCACTCCTCTGGGGAGGTCATCGTTCGCCGCCGCGCTGTTCTGCAACTGGGCTTTGCGCTTGGCGTACTCGTCGTTTACGGCCCGTAGCTCAGACTCAATCTCTTGCACCAGTTTGAGCGACCCGGTGGCTACGTATGACTTGTCGCTATCAGGCACCGTGGTGAGCTCGTTTTGGAACTTGAGCAGATCCTCTTCGGCCGCCATCAACTCCTTGCGCGCGGCTGCCAATGCACTTTGAGTCTCAGCAAGCTTAGAGCGGGTCACATTCATGCCCGTCTCGTTGTCCACTTCGCGAAGTTCAACCAAAGCCCGTTCCAGCCCCGCCAACGCGCGATTCTTGTCTGCATCCGTGATCTTGACTTCGACTCGATTCTCAATGACGTTGGGCGTGACAACGAAGGCTTCATTGAACTCTTCGCGCTTTAACTTCATCGATTCGCGCACGGGCTTTCGGATCCGCTCACTCTTCATGATCCCATCGAGCATCGCCGTCATGTCCAAACTGGCAAAGCCGGGGATACCATTGGTGGGCGCGCGGTTGCCCGTAGGCGGGATGAAAAGTACTGCGTTAGCCTGATAAAGCGGCCGCTGAGTGAACGTGTAAACGCCGCCTAATGTGGCGAGAAGGAACGCGAAGCCGAGCGGAAGGTACCAACGCTGACGGAGGGAACGCGCCAGGAGTTTGAGATCAATGTCGTCAGCGTTTTGCAGTTTTTGCGAATCGGGCACGCGGCGAGAAACCTTCCTCCGGTAGCTCTCAAATATACCTGCGCTTGAGGTTGCGTTCTCTTGTATCCTAGACCCTATGCGAACTCCGGCCCTGCGAACTTCCCTTGGGGTGGCGATGCTGGCCATCGCCGGAGTCGGCTGGGCGCAGGCGCAGCTGGCCGGGCCGGGACAGTTTCCGCAATTCCGAGGCCTGAGCGGCCTGCCGGGCGGGGGACTGCCGATTGCCAGCGATGGCAGCTTTGGCCGAGGAGCCTGGGCGCACTCCACGCCCATTGCCTATGTTCCGCGTGCCTGGCGCGTCGGGGCTTCGACTTCGCTCCTCAACGGCAGCCGCAACCTCAGTTTTGAGTTCGAGCGCGGCGGCAACGCCCCGGATGCGAACTGGACCGGGAGCTTCCTGATGGGCGTGCCGCTCACCCCGCAGTTCGAGGGTGCCTTTGCTCTCACCTTCCTGAGTTCGTACCTGGACAACGTGCAGAGCGCGCAAGTGCGCTGGCGCACGCCCGGGCCGGTGGCCTTCGCGGTTGGCGTGCAAGACATCGGCGGGCAAGGCGGCACCCAGGGGATGGACAACAATCGCAACGATCCCGGCGAAAGCCGGAGCTGGTACGGCGTGGCCACTTATGAAGGCACGAACTGGTACGCCACGGCCGGTTTCGGGGACACCCGCTTCCGGGGCCGACCCTTTGGCAGTGTGAGCGCCTGGCGCGGAGACTGGACCGCCATGGCCGAATGGGACACCTTCGGCGCCAACTGGAGCGTGGGCTACGCCTTTGACGTGGCCGAGCGCCCCTGTTTTGCCAGCGTGGGCCTGGTGAAGGGCCGGTACGCCTTCTGGTCCCTCGGCATCGCCTTCTAGCGGGGTGGCCGGGTCGGCCTGTCTGGTAGAATTAACCTCGTCGCGAGCGCGGGAGTAGCATAGTGGTAATGCTCCAGCCTTCCAAGCTGAGGATGCGGGTTCGATTCCCGTCTCCCGCTCCAAAACAGGCTTGCCGACGCAACAAGCGGGTGTAGTTCAATGGTAGAGCGTCAGCTTCCCAAGCTGAATGTTGCGGGTTCGAGTCCCGTCACCCGCTCCAACTTCGCTTAGTTCAGTTCGCCGGTGAGGCGCGTGCGCGCGAGCTCTCGCAACGGCACTTCGGGGCCGGCTTCCGCCATGGCTTTGGCCACATCCCCGTAAACGCTCATGACTCCGGCGAGTTCAGCTTTGCTATCCGCGGCGCCGTGGTGCGTATGGGTGTGGTACTCCACCGCAAAGTCCGCCGGATCCAGGCGCCCGGCCACCACCGCGTCCATCCAGGTGGCGGCTTCCGCCGGATCGAGCTTGAGATCCGCGTCGTTCATCCGCAAGAACCCGATGAGGCCCACGAAGGCGCAGGCGCGATTGCCCTTGGCAAACGGCTGCAAGCGATCCCAACTGCGGACAAATCGGCGGGCCTGAGCCCACAGATCGCCGCTGGTGCCATAGGCATACTGCGTAAAGACGGCCTCTTCCAGCTTGTCAAAGCGGTAGGAGACTCGTTCCCCGGTGAGTTCCTGGTTCAACCAGACCATATCGGGCACCGTGAGGTAACGCAGCTTGGACATCAAGTTCATTATGTCCGGAAAGTGCGGGGGAGAAAAACAGAAAACCGGCACACAGACCTAAATCTGCATACCGGTTTGATGAAAGCCGAGGATGTGACACAATCGACCTGAGTATTCGCTAAGCAGTGCCTAGCGTAGTTACTCTTTTAGGAGGTGATCCACCCACACCTTCCGGTACGGGTACCTTGTTACGACTTAGTGCTCCTTACCCCCTCCACCTTCGGCCGCTCCCTCCTTACGGTTGGGCCACGGACTTCGGGTAGAAACGACTCGGATCACTTGACGGGCAGTGTGTACAAACCCCGGGAACGTATTCAACGCAGTATAGCTGACCTGCGTTTACTAGCGATTCCGCCTTCATGTAGTCGAGTTGCAGACTACAATCTGAACTGAGGACGTATTTTTGGGATTAGCTCCACCTCGCGGTATTGCTGCCCTTTGTTGCGCCCATTGTAGCATGTGTGAAGCCCTGGGTGTAACCGCCATGCCGACTTGACGTCATCCTCACCTTCCTCCTGCTTACACAGGCAGTCTCTCATGAGTTCCCGGCATTACCCGCTGGCAACATAAGACGAGGGTTGCGCTCGTTGCTGGACTTAACCAAACACCTCACGGCACGAGCTGACGACAGCCATGCAACAGGTGTCTTTGGGCCGACCTTGTGAGTCAGGGTCCTACTTTCATAGGATTACCCGCGATGTCAAACCCAGGTAAGGTTCTTCGGTTAGTATCGAATTAATCCACATGCTCCACCGCTTGTGCGGGGTCCCGTCAATTCATTTGAGTTTCAACCTTGCGGCCGTACTCCCCAGGCGGGATGCTTAATGCGTTAGCTACGGCACAAAGGGGGTCGATACCCCTTACGCCTAGCATCCATCGTTTAGGGCGTGGACTACCAGAGTATCTAATTCTGTTTGCTACCCACGCTTTCGCGCCTCAGCGTCAGGAAAAGCCCAGTTGACTGCCTTCGCCATCGGTATTCCTCCTGATATCAACGCATGTCACCGCTACACCAGGAATTCTATCAACCTCTGCTTCCCTCTAGTCTGCCAGTCTGCGACGCAATTTTCGGGTTGAGCCCTGAAGATTTCACGTCACACTTAACAGACCGCCTACACGCCCTTTACGCCCAGTAAATCCGGACAACGCTTGCTCCCTACGTATTACCGCGGCTGCTGGCACGTAGTTAGCCGGAGCTTATTCGCTAGGTACCGTCCTAAGTCTTTCCTAGCAAAAGGAGTTTACAGACCGAAATCCTTCATCCTCCACGCGGTGTCGCTGCGTCAGGGTTTCCCCCATTGCGCAAGATTCCCAACTGCTGCCACCCGTAGGTGTGTGGGCCGTGTCTCAGTCCCACTCGGGGGGATCATCCTCTCAGACCCCCTACACGTCGTAGACTTGGTAGGCCGTTACCCCACCAACTATCTGATGTGTCATGAGCCGCTCCTTCAGCGAAAAACCATTTCATGACAAGGAGATGCCTCCTCGCCATCTCATCCGGTATTGCCCGGTCTTTCGACCGTATATCCCCGTCTGAAGGGCACGTTACTCATGTATTACTCCGCCGTTCGCCACTGACCCGAAGGTCCGTTCGACTTGCATGTTTTAGGCACACCGCCAGCGTTCGTCCTGAGCCATGATCAAACTCTCCGAAAAAATTGTTCGACGTCGATCCGAAGACCGGTTGTCGTCCATTTTGGAGTGTTTGGTTGAAACCAATGCGACGTATCTCTATCGTTGCACTGGCTCAAGAACTTTGGTCAACGCTTGACCAAGTTCTAGGCTGTGTCACATCCTGTATTCGGCTTTCAAACTGCGGCCCCGTGTTTCAGGGGCAAGGGGAATTATAGGCATGCCTTTCTCTGAGAGTCAAGGCCCCCTGGGGCCAAACCGGAAAATGTAGGCCCCTGGTCCCGCGCTGAGCCACGCGCTCAGCCGCGCCTAATGGATGAAAACCGCCCTTCCGGACGTTGAGAACGCCCACTTTGATGCGCCATCCCTCACAAATGAGGCAAAAAAGTGGTCCGGGACAAAAAGTAGCCTCCGGAGTCCCGAAATGGACACCGGAGGCGGAGGAATGGTCCCAAACCGGGGGGACCTGGCCCGTCTTAGCGCGAAGAACCGAGGAATCGGGCGCTGCTGACCATGCGCTGGAAGTGCTTTTCCCAGTCCTTGGCCACTTCTCGGTTCGGGATTTCGACCGAAAGCGCCAGCAGGCCCTGGGTCGGGTGCTTGATCATCACGTAGCGGCGATCTTCAAAGCCGGCCTCATTCTTCACGCCAAAGACACACGCCTCCAGTTCCTCACCGTTGGCCACCTTCACCTTCTTCACCTCATAGGGGCTCGCGGTGCCCTTCTTCTCGCGCAGAACAAAGAAAAGAGCCGTGCGGTAGAGCTGATCCCAATCCTGGTTGCTCGGCGGCGCGGTCATCACGCCCAGGTTGCCGCCCTCCGGCCCGTACGCCTTGCGCTGGCCAAAGTTCGTCTCGGGGCTCACCTTCCACCCGCGCGGCACATCAATCTGGTAGGTGGCCGAGGTGATCCGGTCATATCCATCCGGCAATTCGGTTCGCTGAAAATCTGTCGTCTGCATTGCCAGTAGCAAAAGGCCCGTCAACATAAATCGGCGTACGAGATGAAGGGTGCCTTCATCACAATGGACCTTGTGGCGACGGCCCCCACGGCCCCAACTCGGCTCGAAGCCCTCCGTACCCTTCGATACGGAGTCCTCGATGTCGCCTTCAGCACCTCCTTTATCACGCTCGTTGCGGGCACGTTCCTCGTCGGTTTCGTGAAGGCCCTGGGCGGCCAAGACCGCTGGGTCGGCCTCATCGCCGCGCTCCCCGCCCTCGCAGGGCTCCTGCAAATCATTGGGGGCACCCTCGGTCGGGCGTATCCAGGCTACCGGGGCTTTGTCCGTCCGGGCGGCCTCATGTGGCGCATCTTCCACATCCCGCTGGTCATCTTGCCGTTCTTGCCGTGGCCCAACGAGGTGCGGCTCATGGTGCTCACGGCCTGCATCGGCCTGGCCGCCATCTCGGTGCAGCTGGTTAACCCTATCTATAGCGACTGGATTGCCGAGCTCCTGCCCGTCAACCAGCGCGGGGCCTATTTCAGTCAGCGCACGTTTGTCGCCACCATTGTCGGCTCCGTCATCGGGATGCTGGGCGGGATTGTCATGGACCAGATGAAGCGGATGGGCCGCGAGATGGAGGGCTTTGCCTTTATCTTCGGCGCGGGCCTGCTGTGCGCGCTCATCAGCCAGATCTTCTTAGACAAGATGCGGGATATCCCGCGCCCCGAGCCCGTGCCCGCCAACGTGCGCGAGACGATAAGGGGCATGCGCGCGCCGTGGAAGGATGCCGCCTTCCGCCCCGTGCTCTTCTATCTCATTGTCTTTGTCATCGGCCAGAGCTTTGCGGGCAACCTCTTCACCACCTTCGCGCTCGAGACGCTGAAGATGGACTACCTGGTGCTGCAGGCCCTCGGGGTCAGCTCGGCCATCGGCACCCTGGCTACGGTCAAGTTTTGGGGCTACATCGCCGACCGCTACGGCAACCGCCCCCTCCTCACCCTGCTCACCACGATTATTGTCTTCACGCCGGTGATGTGGCTGTTCTGCGTGCCGGGCAAGCCAGTGCAGAACGCCGTCATCCTCATCCTCGGTCACGTCTTTGTGGGTGCGGGGTGGAACGGGATCGCCGTCACCCAAATGGGGTTGATGACGAACATCGCCGATGCCAAGGCCCGCGCCAACTATCTGGGCATGGCCAGTGCCCTGCAATCGGTACTGGGCGGCATCGCCCCGCTGGTGGGCGCCCTGGTGATGGAGCGACTGCGCATCTCCATGCCCGCCGAGACAGCTTACAAGACGCTTTTCCTTAGTGTCGTCTTTATGCGCGCACTCAGCTTTATCTGGGTGGCGCGGATCCAGGAGCCCGGGTCCAAGAGCATTGCCGGTACCATTGCCCACCTGCGCCGCTTTAGCCCGCAGGGGGCACGCGCCCTGCGCCAGCTGACCTCCGGAGCCGCCGCCGAAACCCGCGCCGAAGCCATCCGCACGGTGGGCAGCCGTTCCTTTGGCATTGCCACCGGTGAGCTCGCCGCTGCCCTGCGTGACCCGGCCCCGCACATCCGGCGGGCTGCGGCCGAATCGCTGGCCAAGATTGGGGATGCCGACGCCGCCGAGGCTCTCATCCAGCACATCCGCGAGAACCCCATGCTGGTGGATGAGGAAACGTTGGAAGCTTTGGGCACCGTCCGCCACCCCGAAAGCGTGGCGGCTCTCCTACCATTCCTCGATGACCCGCGCTCGATCCTCCGCCGGACGGCCGCCCGCGCCCTCGGCCGGCTCAACGACCCCAGCGCCATCACCGCGCTGATGGATGCCAGCCGCGAAACCGGGGACAGCGACCTCCGCCGCGCCGCCATTCAGGCCCTGCGCAACCTGCAGGCCACCCAGGCCGCCGAAACGATTGGCGAAGCGCTCTACGACCCGCATCCCAGCGTGCGCACCGCCGCCGCCGAGGCCGTGGCCGAACTACAACTGGCGGAGCTGGCCCCCCAAGTCAGGCAAGCGTTGGAGTGGTTTGAACCCGACACCAGCAGCGAGCTGGCCTACGCCCTGGGCTGCGTGGGCGAACTGGACGACCTGCCCACCGTGTTGCGCGTGGCCGAACTGAGCACCAACGAGACCACCCGCCGCCGTAGCCTCCTGGGGGCGGCCCGGCTCATGGACGTGGAGCACGAGGTCTACCGGCTCATGATGTCGCCCGAATTCACCCGGGTGCGCGAGATTGAATCCATGCTCCGCCCCGTGATGCGCCAAAGCCAGAGCCTGCGCGAGGCCTTTGCTCTCTATAGTGAGGGCCAAGAGCGGGCCGCCATCAATCGCCTGGCCGATACGCGCCTGTCGCCGGAACTCCATCGCTTCCGCGATTCGTCCGTCGAGGAAGCCTTCTTAGTGGTCGCGATGGCCTTTGTCCGGGCCACGCAGAGCGACTCCGGCAAGCCGCTGAGTGATGAGCTCGATTAAGCGCTGAGGTCCAGCCCCGGTTGGCCAGCTCGGGCCAGGGGTTCGCGCAGGGCTTCCAGCCGCATTTCCAGGCGCACCAAGCGGGCCTGGGTTTCATCGGCGGAGACAATCTCGTCCTGCCGCAGGGCATCCAGAGTGGGAACCACCCCGTCCGGTCCGGTTAGCAAATTGCCGAGGCGGCGGATGAGCGGACTCTCACTGTCGCCCTTCACCATGCCGTAGACGTTCGCGGCGTTCTGCACGGCCGGGCCACTGGATTCCAGCCGGACCACTGGCTCACCGTCGGCGCGGGTGTTTTCAATCAGGTCCAGGGCGGTGGCGTAGGCGCTCTGCAGCAATCGCTCGTCGGCCTTCAGGTCCGTGGTGCGGGTGGCGTTGGCCTCCAGGCCTTCGCGGACTCCGGCCACGAGGTCGGTCATTTGGACCACCAGTCGCTGGGCCGCCACGATGCGGGCCGAAGGTTGGGCACCCTCGATCGGACGGGCCTGCTCCATGCGCTGCACGGCTTCCGCCGCTGCGCGGACCACCGGACGTGCCGCCCCGCTGCGCGCCGCTTGGCTTGCGCTCGGGTTCAGATTCACATCATTCCGGATGACTCCGGGGGTCGGCCGCAGAGGGTCCATTTCGAGGTTGGAGGCAGGTCGTACCTGGCCCTACCCTCTATTGTCGGTACTTCTTATGCGAAGACTTACGTAAATCTTACTGGCCCCATCAGGGCAGAGCGGTCTCGGGCGAGGGCGCCCGCTCCATCAAAGCCCCGACCTCGGTCGGTACGGTGATGGCGCGCATCTCTTGGCCCACCAGCACGTGCCAGGTGTAGCCTTCGGTGGTCACCTGACCGCTGGTTTCGTTGTAGATTTCGTAAGCAAATTTGACCGCGGAACGCTTCCATTCGGCCACGTGAATCCGCACCTGGATGAGATCGTCGTACTTCACCTCGCCCCGGTACCGGGCCTGGACTTCCACCACCGGGAGCTTGTAGCCCATGTCTTCCAGGCTCTTGTAGGTAAAGCCACGGTCGCGGCACCACCGCCCACGAGCTTGCTCGAACCACAACATATAGTTGCCGTAGTAAGCGTGCCCCATCTGGTCGGTTTCGCCGTACCGGACCCGGATTTTCTCCACCGAGACGTCCTGATTCATGCCCGGGAGGTTACCGCCGCCCTGGGCTCAAGACTTGGTCCGCCACCCATTGCCCCAGGCGTCACCAGGGTTCTGCTTCATCCAGGTGTCGCGCCAGTGGTGGATGTCTTGGTCAATGATCGGGGGCATGGGTTGTCGTTCGGCCACCGGTGGGATCACCGACCCCGAAGCGACCGGCGCGGACTGATACCAATACGCCACGCTGCGCAGCATGAGGCTGAGCGTGTTGGCGTGGCCGTGTTCCAGGCTCGCCCGCAGGCTGGCGCGGAACCGCACCGGATCCTCCATGTGGAAACGGTAGCAATGCGTCCGGCCCAGCCACCAAAAATGGTAGTCGCGCTTGGTCCAGCCATCCGCCAGGCCGGGCTCGCGCCCCGGCACCCGCGCCAACCCAAAGTAGGGGTGCTGGAACTCATATTCCGGGCTCCACGCGGTGTTGAAGTAATCCTCCGTGCCGGTGCCGTGCAGACTATATGGATACTCCTCGCCGTCAATCCGGAACATATCGTCTCCCTCTCCGTACCACAGCGGCGTCGGGCTCTCGACGTAAAGGTTCACCCCCACGTAGTGGCCCTGCCCCGCCGCATCGAGGAACACATAGTTGCCGGCATCGCTCTGGTTGGGGATGACGGGCGGCATCGCATCGCCTTCGCCGTGGGGGGCGTGGCTGTTGGTCAGCTCTTGCCGGTACTGCGCGTGGAAGTAACCCTCGTCCGCCGCCACTTCTCGCTCCTCGTAGTCCACATAGAAGTAGAGCCGGTCCAGCGTAGCCTCGCTCTGGTTCACCACTTCCACCCGCGCCCCCTTGCGGAAAGCCATGGGCCAGTAGCTCGTCATCGCGCGGCCATCGCGGGGGCCACATACCAAAGGAAGGCTGGAAAACAGATAGTTCTCGCCCCAAGCATTGCCAAAGAACTCCCCAATGGGCGCTTCCACGCTCGGCTCATCCGCCCCGTCCCAATAGATGCGCAACAAACAATGCGAGCGGATGAGGGTGTCCACCTCGCTCCACATCGTAAACCACATATGGGTGATGCACCCACTCCCCGCAATCTCCGCCACCACGTGGGTGCCCCCCGGGGGCACGGTCACGCAATCCATGTTCGCGCCGGTGCGATCGTAACTGCTGATTCGGCGCGTGCGAGCGTCCGTGATTCGAGAAATCCGCGCGAGGGGACCGTTCATGATGCCCCTTCATTATGCGGGGCTTACTTCACCGAAAACCGCGTCACGCCATCCCAATCTTCCGGTGGGGGCGTCGCCACGTACTGTTGCGCCCGCGCCCGCAGCACCCGGGCGGGGCCGTCATCGGGCCATAGATTGAGCGTTTCGCTGAGGCAATCCACCGCCTCGGCAAACTTGCGATCTCGGTACAGCTGGAGCCCCTGTTCGTAGCCGCGCACGGCCATAATCGCGGCGGCATCCAGGTCATCTCGGCGGCCCAGTAGCTCGCGGAGCTCGATCGGCTCCTCCCGCCCCGCCACCGCCACGTAGTCCACGCACCGGGTGAGGTACTCCGGCCCCGCTTCCTTGGCGGTGTTCACATCAATCAGGATTTCGGTCTGGTACGCCTTGTTCAGGCCCTGCAGGCGGCTGGCCAGGTTCACCGCGTCGCCAATGACGGTGTATTGCATCCGCTCCCGGCTGCCGATATTGCCCACAATCACATCCCCCGTGGCGATGCCGAACGACGCCCGCAGCGCCGGCCGCCCCTGCCGTCGCCATTCCGGGTGTTGGCCCAAAATCACCGCCCGCCCGGCCAGCGCGGCCTCGCACGCCAGCTGCCCGGGGTGTGCCACGGTGTTCGGCGCGCCCCAAAAGGCCATCACGTCGTCCCCGTTGAACTTATCCACCGTGCCTTGCCGCTGAATCACTTCATCGCTCAAAAGGTCAAGATATTCGGCCAAGACCTTCACGAGTTCTTCTGCGGGCAAGCGTTCGCTCAGGGCCGTGAACCCGATGATGTCGGCAAACGACGTGGCGATCCACCGGCGCTCACCGCCCAGTTTCGCCTCCTGCCCGGAGCTCATCAAATGGCGGGCATAGTCGGTGGGGACAAGCTTTTCAAACGAGCGCAAGCCCGTCTTCATCTGCTCCACACTCACGGCCAGGGCGTCAATTTCCCGCACGCCCACCGCATCCGTCAGGCGGGGAGCGAGGTCCAGTTGGCGCACGCGCTCGGTTTCGGTCACCAAGTTGCCGAGGGGCCGGCTCAGGCGCCGGGCAAACCAGAACGTCAGCACCACCCCCATCGCCAGGGCCACCAAACCAAGGCCGAGGACAAAGCTGGTGGTGCGCTGCACGCCCGACATAAAGTCGTCCTCCGGCACCACCACCCCAATCGTCCAAGGCGGCCCCGTGCCGCTGGCCGAAATCAATCCCACCAGGTGACTCACCCCATTCTGCCGGACCTTTCCGTTCGCCACCGTCCCCGGCTCTTGCCGCGCCGAAACGAGCAGGAGATCCAGGCTCTTCGTCACCAAATCGTCCTGCAGTTCGTCCAGCGTGGCCAACCGCTCTCGCCCCTGATCGGTCGTTAAGAGTCGGTCCAGATTGGGGTAGGCGACAATGCGCGCTTCTTGTCGCCCGCGTTGCTCCACCAAGAAGGCGTAGCCGTTCTGTGCCACGCGGATGCGGCTGATATAGCGGCTCAGCTCACCTACGCTCAGGTCCACCATCACCACGCCCACCATGTTCTGCCGGTTGTCAAAGAGCGGCACGGCGTAGCTGATGCCCACCGTGGTCACGTCCACCGTCCCCTTTAGCAGGTCGGTGCCGCCCCACACGCTTCGCTTCTGCGCGCGGACCTCTTCGTAAACCAAGGTGCGGCGAGGGTCAAAGGTGGCCTCCGGATCCTCAAAGATCACCCGCATCTCATCGCCAAAGGGGACCAGATCGCGCCGGCGATAGGTGCTCGATTGCCAACCGGTCCGGTCGGTGCGCTGCATCACCAGGGTGCCATTGGGGCGCCGAATGACGCTAATGGATTCGCCGGTGGCGTTCACCACGTAGCGGGCGGAACTGAACTCCGGGTTGGCCCGCATCACCTCAAAGAGTTGTCGGCCCAGCACCGGAAACTGGTCCGTAGAGAGTCGCGCCGTGCGCACCCCCAGCCCGGTTTGGGCAAAGCCGGCCAGGAGATTGGCCTGGGCCTCGGCATTGGCCAGCAGGGCCTTCACCCGGTCGTCCACCTGCTGGGCGGTTTGCCGCACAATGCGTTCACCCAAATCGGCCACGGTGGCCCGGCCATTCCAAAACGCCAGCAATGTGGTGACCACGAGCGTTACCAGCAAGAGCAGGCTCACACGAATGGTCAATATCCGCCGCAGAGAGGGCGGGCGAGAGAAAATCCTCTGCCACATGCAGACCCGGCAAGGGTACCTAGCCTCTCTCCTTTCGCGAACTCAGTTGCATCGCGGGTGACCAAAAAGTCGTAAGCTTACGTAACACGTGCCCATCGAACCCTTGCAGACCGATGAACGCCGCGAAGGCCCCGTAGCCAAGAAGGCGGATTACGAAACCAAGCTCTTGCTGGGGTGCGGGTTCACCGGCTTTCTGGCGCTCTTTGGCTACCTCATGGGGATGTGGCCGTTCCTTGTCTTCCCCGAATACACCGTCATCGGCATGCGCAACATCCTTTTGCTCGGGCCGTGCATTGCGGGAGTGCTGGGCATCATTGCCATCCGCAAAACCGGGCCCCCGGCTGTAAGTGGCTACATCGGCGGGCAAATGGCGGTGGCCGTTTTCGCCTACTTGCGACTTAAAGAGACCATGCTCGGCAAGCTGAACGTGGACATTCCACCCCCCGAATGGCCCGATGAAGTGGCGTGGTTGGTGCCGCTCCTTATTGCCTTTGTGCCGTTCTTGTTGGCAGCCGCCGCCTATCCGTACGGACGCGAACCTAAAGAGGAGTAATTTCTTGCCCGAAGATACGGGAGAGACCAAGCCATGGCGACGCCGTATTCGAACGTGAACACTTACCGTCAAAACTCCGTGGCCAGCGCCACCCCGCTTCAGCTCGTCATCATGCTTTACGATGGCGCCCTGCGGTTCATCCGGGCCGGCAAGCAAGCCATTCTGCAAGAGAGCCACTTTGTGCAAAACGAGCAGATCACCAAAGCTCAGCGCATCATCACCGAACTCATGTCATGCCTCGACATGGAGAAGGGCGGCGAGATCGCGAAGAACCTGATGGCGCTCTACAGCTACGTTTACGACCAGCTGGTGCAGGCCAACATCAACGACGACGCGGCCGCTCTGGATCGCTGCGAAAAGGTGCTGTGCGACCTCCGCGAGAGCTGGAGCGAACTGGACAAGCAGCAACGCGCCACGGCGCAAGCCAATGCCGCTACCCCCGGATTCGGCGATGCCCAAGCCGCTTGACCTGCAGCAGGCCGAACGCCTCCTTCACCTCACCCGCGCCCTGGGCGAATGCCTTTCCGCGGGTCAGGTGACCGATTTGGACTATCTGCTGACGGAGCGCCAGGCCGTGCTGGATTCCATTTCTAGCCCGTCTGCGCCCCCGGTCAAAGCGATCTTGCTGCAAGTGCAAGCCCTGGAAGCGGACATCATGCAGCAGATGGAAGCCGCCCACGCCGAGATCTCGCAGGAGATGGCTGGCGAACGCAAGCAGCGAGCCGCCCACACCCAATACCGTCCCAAAACCACCTTGCACGGCCTCGACCGCGCGGGCTAGGGACCCGCATCCCACCTCAAAATGAGGTACCTTCCGCTTCGTGCTGACGTACGAACAGCAAGAATCTTTGTCCAAGGCCCGAGGACGGCTGGACGCGATTGGAGGCCATCTTTGACCTCAAAACGCTTGAATCCCTAATCGTTCAAATCGAAGAACGACAACAAGAACCCGAATTCTGGAACGATCCGGAGACCGCTCAGTCCGAGATGAAGCGCTTGTCGCGCCTCAAGGGCCGGGTCAACCCGTATCGTGAACTCGACCGGCGCCTCAACGACATTCTTGAGATGCGCGAGATGTTGCGCACCGAGCCCGATGCCGAAATGCAGGAGCTGAACGACCAGGAAGCCCTGCAGTTCATGGCTGATATGGAGGCTTATGAGCTCCAAACCCTGCTCAATGGCGAATACGACGACCGCGATGCCATCGTGGAAGTCAACGCCGGGGCCGGGGGCAGCGAAGCCTGCGACTGGGCCAGCATCCTCTTCCGCATGTACCAACGCTGGTGCGAAAACAAGGGCTACAAGTGCGAGGTCATCAGCGAGACCCCGGGTGACGTGACCGGCTACCGCAGCGTGCAGTTTGCGGTGGGCGGCCCCAACGCCTACGGCTATCTCAAGGCCGAGAACGGGGTGCACCGCCTGGTGCGCATCAGCCCGTTTGACGCCGCCGCGCGCCGCCACACCTCCTT
>CAZDWU010000048.1:0-10553 GCA_964509165.1 uncultured Chthonomonas sp.
AGAACAATGGGACTCGCTTGGATTAGCCTTGCACTATCGCTTGCATCCGTTAGCCAGGGCGTAGATGGCAGCCGTTGGCAGGAACCAACAAGCACGGCCCAAGTGGCAGAATTCCTAAGGGCTGCAGGAGCACTCCCTGATGTTAGCCCTCAGCCTAAGTCGGAGTTTGGGCAGCTGAAAGAGGAAACTCCTCAGTACTACATTCGCATGTTCGAGAAGGGTGGACAGATTTTCTCGTTTCGGCGGCGAGATGAATACTTCAAGGACTATCCATTTGCAAAGGACAAGCCAGACGTCATCAAGAACGCTGAGGATGCTGATGGCAGGATTCGGCGGTTTATGGACGAAGCCGGACTCGGGTGGGAAGAATTCGACATCTCGAACACACGCCTCGTGCTTGAGCATAACAGTCGCAATTTCACAAACTTTGCGGACCAGCGCCGGGTTTACGACGCCTTCATCAGGGAGCGCCCTGCCGATCAACGGCGCGGATATCGAACGCTGCGAACTGCCAACATCAGCATCGATGCCCAGTACGGCCACATATTGTTGGTGATCTCTTCCTATCTTCCGCCCGCCGGACCATGGCGACTGACCGTTTCGGCGGCATCTGCGCGGGAAGCGGCGAGTGCTGAGTGGGCCAAGAGCGGGCTGACTTATCGCCCTGAACAGCTCACCGTTCGACCTCAATGGATTCGTACGAACACCCTCTTTGACTATCAGCCGAATGAGCTGTTGGTGGCGGGCTGGGTCGTGGAAGTTCGGCAGAATCCAACGGATGCCAAGATCGCTGGCCTCATCTGGGTCCACGGAGAAACAGGTCAGGTTGTTTACAACTTGGTCCCAACGAAATCCACCGGAGAATAGCCTGCCCGCCATGAGGGACACTCCCACCACGTGTCCCTCGCCGGCCCATCTACATCTTGTAACCAAAGGCGCGACACAGGGGTCACAATGGGAGAATGTTGGCGGCGGTGATACTGTTCGGGATGATATGCGTGCCGCCCGCTTATCGAGATACCCCCACCAATGCCCTGGGGCTTGTTGCTGGAGCAGCGAAGGGCAATGATTATGCCTCGGAGGGCCCGCTACGCAGAACAACTGAAGCCGATGCGCAACGAATCCTAGTTGCCGTTGGAGCATCGTCTCCCAGTGAGCAGGGATTTCGTGTGCGGAGCCGAGCGCTCGTGTATGCAGACAACACTTGTTTCTTGACGATGTTTTGGCAAGGAGCTCAACTGGAGCACTTTAGTCGCACTTCCGGCTACTACCGTGACACTCCGTTTGACTCGAGCAAGCCAGACAAGATACGAACTCGAGCAGATTTTGAAACGAGAATTCGAAGCTTCTTTACGGAATCCGGCCTGAACTGGAAGGAAATTCAAGTCAAAGACCTACGGCTACTGCTAGAGCACGAAAGTTCGTCCTTTACGGATGGGACGGACCAACGCAGGCTGTACTCCGCAAGGGTTGTTGAGACATCAAGCGATCCTCGGCAAGGCCCCGTGAGCCTGCACTCAGCCCAGATCACTGTAGACGCTCAGCACGGCCACCTTATCTCGTTCGCGGCATCCCATCTCCCACCCGCAGGTCCGTGGCGACTGACGGTCTCGGAAGCCAGTGCAAGGCAAGTTGCCATGGCCGAGTGGAACAAGCGGGGGCTCGCGTTCAAACCTGAGCAAGTCACGCTGCAGCCCAAGTGGATACGGACTAACCTGCTCTTCGATTACCAGCCGGACGAAGTCTTGATCGCAGGATGGTCGGTCGAGGCCCGCCGGAACCCCTCTGACAAGGAACTGGCCGCCCTTATCTGGGTGCACGGCGAAACGGGGAAGATCGTCTACAGCGTCGTTCCTTTCCGTTCCACTGGAGAATAGCCTGCCCGCCATGAGGGACACTCCCACCACCTGTCCCTCATCGCCCCACCCGCATCCCGGGCTACAATGAACCTATGCCGGTCGGGCGATTTCTCCTTTGTCTCCACTCGCACATGCCCTATGTGCTGAGCCACGGAAAATCCCCCCACGGCACCGACTGGCTGTTCGAGAGCGCCGCCGAGTGCTACCTACCCATCCTGGACGCCCTGGAGCGCCTCCGCAACGAGGGCATTCGCCCCCGCTGGACCATCAACATGACCCCCATCCTGGCGGAGCAACTGGCCGACCCCGCCTTTGCCGCCGGGTTCGAGGAGTACTGTGAAGAGAAAATCCAGGCCGCCATCCAAGACCAAGAGCGATTCGCCCTCAATGACGAACTGCAAATGGTGGGCCTGGCCGCGTGGTGGCAGCGCTTTTACACCCGGGCGATGGTGCAGTTTAAGCACCGCTGGGGCCGCGACCTGAACGCTGGCTTCAAGTCGTTCCAAGACGACGGCCTGATCGAGTTGATCACCTGCGGGGCCACGCACGGCTACTTCCCGCTGCTGGGCACGGACGAGAGCATCCAGGCGCAGGTGAAGACGGCGGTGGACAGCCACATGCGCCGCTACGGCAAGGCGCCGCGCGGGTTCTGGCTGCCGGAATGCGCTTACCGCCCCGGCTACGACTGGGCGCGCCCCACCAGCGAAGGCGAAACCCCCTGGCCGCGCAAATCGGTGCAGGAGTTCTTGCTGGAGAACGGGGTCGAGTACTTCTTTGTGGATAGCCACCTCATCCGGGGCGGCGAACCCCTGGGCACCTATTGGCAGTCGTTCCCGCACCTCGCGGAGATGTTCCAACGGAGCCGCAACCTCTTTACGCCCCCGGCCGATGCCCGCAGCGAATACGAGCACTATCTCATCCCCGGCGGGGCCACCGTCTTTGCCCGCGACCCGCAGACCACCGTGCGCGTGTGGAGCGGCGACGTGGGCTATCCCGGCAACGAGTGGTACCTGGAGTTCCACAAGCAGCTGTATCCTGGCCGCCTGCGCTACTGGCGCATTAGCCAGAACAAGGCCGACCTGGGCGCCAAGCAACCCTATGACCCGTGGGTGGCGTTCGACAACATTGCCGCCCACGCCAAGGACTTTGTGGGCTTAGTAAAGAGCACGCTGGCCGCCTACCGGGGGCAGAGCGGGCGCGAGGGCACGGTGGTGGCGATGTACGACACCGAGCTCTTTGGCCACTGGTGGTTCGAGGGGCCGGAGTTCCTTTACGAATGCGCCAAGCAGATGGCGCTGGATGGCGATATCGAAATGGTGAGTGGCGGCGACACGGTGGACCGCGAACCGGCCCGCCACCTCATCCACTTACCGGAAGGCTCGTGGGGCGAGGGCGGCTACCACAGCGTGTGGCTGAACCCCGACAACCACTGGACGTGGGAGCGACTGTATCCGCTGGAGACGCGGTTCCGCGACCTGTGCCGCACCCAGGCCGCCGGCCCCGCCCAGGAGATTCTGGAGCAGGCCGCCCGGGAGCTGCTGCTGGCGGAATCGAGCGACTGGCAGTTCTTGATCTCGACCTTCTCGGCGCGGGATTACAGCGAAATCCGCTTTGCCGACCACACCGACCGACTGGAGCGCCTGCTGGCCCTGGCTGAGGCCGTGGCGGATGGCCACACGATGACCGAGGAAGAGACGGAGTTCCTGCGCGATTGCCAACAGAAGGATGCGCCCTTCCCGCACCTCAAGCTCTCCGACTGGGCGCAACTGGATCACCCCTTGAACGTGGGGGCTCCGGGTGGGGTGCCGCTGCATTGATGGGCCTGGGGATGCCGCCCCGGCGGGAACGAAAGCGCGGGCTTTCCGCGTCTACTACCTCGATGCGGTTGAAGTTTGCGGGCTGGATGATGGGCGCGGCCCTGGCGATGGTGGTGGCGGGTTGCCAGAACGGTGGCGGCACGGCCAGCAAGGCCCCGGTCAACATTGACCCTAACAACCCGGCGGCCAGCGCCGGCGTGCCCGAAGGATTTGAACCCAAAACGGACGGGGCGGGCAGCACCGGCAGCCCGGGCAGCACGCCGACCACCCCCACCACCCCCAAGGGCGAAGGCACGCAGTCGCTCAACATCCCGGCGCAGAACTTTGAAGTCAAACCGGTGAACCAACCCAACGACCAGTGGGAAACCGCGGCCCCCACCGAGATCGAGAAGACCGGCACCCAAATTGACCAAGCCCTGGCGAACCTGAAGGACGCCATGGCCGACACCCAGACCACCATTGAATACAAAGGTGCGCAACTGGCGGGCAAGGGCACGCTCAAGGTCCGCGACCGCCGCACCTTTAGCCTGGAGTGGTACCAACCGAAGACCGAAGCCCGCACCCACCGTGCCATTGGCAACGGCCAAAAGCGCGTGCACAGTGACGGCGGTGAGTTTGAACCGCTGGCCGCCTTTGGGAACACCAAGTCCGCGCCGCTGAAACTGGACACCCTGGCCGACCAGATGCCGACCATCATTTCCTCGGTGTTTGCACAGGATCAGCTGCCGTGGGCGGCAACCCTGAAGGCACTAGAAGCCGACCCTGCATTCAACACGACGATGGAGACGACCACGGCCCGCATTCAGGATAAAGATCGGAAGATCGTGCGGATTGTGGCCGAGCGCAAGACAGGTTCGCCGGTGACCTACGAGTTTGTGATTGACGGCGAGCGCTGGCTGCCGGTGACCCTGCGGAGCGTGGCCAAGTTCGAGGACGGCACCGAAAGCAAGTTCATGTGGACGGCCCGGTGGGCGTTCGGCGGGGCTTACGAAGACAAGGAGTTCGCGCTCCCCGCCCCGACCAAGATCGCCAACTAACCGTTCAGCGTCAGGATATTGATTTCGGGCGGGCAGAAGGCACGCACGCGCGGCCCCACCGTGCCTACCCCGCAGCTCACAAAGAGCGGATTGGGGGCGCTGGGATAGAACCCCCGGATGTACCGGCGCGCTCCTTTGGGGGTGTGGAAAGAGATCTGCCCGGGCAGGCACACCTGGCCGCCGTGGCTGTGCCCGCTGACCACCAGGCTCGGGGCGCCTTGCAGGTCTTCGCTCGGGTCCGGTTCGTGCAGCATGGCCAGCACGTTGCGGTCGTACTTGCGGGGCAGCGAATCGGGTCGCCACCGATTCATCAGCGCGTCATCCACGCCCCACAGGTTGATGCCCTCGATCTCTCGCACTTTGTTACGCAAAACGGGAACGGGCGATTCCTGCAAATAGGCGACCACCTCGTGAGCACGAAAGTTCCAGTACTCATGGTTACCCATCACCTGAAAGGCCGGGATCGCGGTGTCGCGGAGCCGCCCCATCACGGTGGTGATGTGTTCGGGAGTCTTGCGATAGTGACGAGAAATCGTGTCGCCAACAACGAGGATGAGGTCGGGCTTTTCGGCGGCGGCGAGCTCAATCGCGCGGAGGGCCAAGGCCTCGGCCGCGTCCTGGTCCACGTGCAGGTCGGTGAGGAGCGCCACCCGCAGGCCATGGGCATCCCAGCGGGGCAAAGTGAGGGCTTGATGACGCACGCGCAGGCGATCCACTTCGCCGATTTGCCAGGCCCCCACTCCCGCCACGGCGGCGGTGCCCAGCGCGGCCCCTTTCAGGAACTTGCGCCGCGAAATCTTCATCCTTCCCAGTTAACGTTGATCTCGGCACGGACGTGCCCCGGCATGAGGTGAGGCAGGACCGATGCCGGGGGTAACGTCTAGCCACGGGTGACCCTATGAGCCAATCACGATACGAAGAAACCATTGAGACCGATTTTCGATCGCGGATGGATTACAGCGGGTATTTGCGGCTGGATCGCATCTTGGCCGCCCAGGAGCCGCTGAGCAACCCTGAGCATCACGATGAGATGCTGTTCATCATTCAGCACCAGACCTCGGAACTGTGGATGAAGCTGGCGGTGCACGAACTGCGAGCGGCGGTGGCCCACGTGCAGGCCGATGAGCTTTCGCCGTGCTTTAAGATCTTGGCGCGGGTGAAGCAGGTCCAGCGGATGCTGTTTGAACAATGGGCGGTGCTGGAGACCCTGACGCCGAGCGAGTACGTGCAGTTCAGGAATGTGCTGGGCGCGGCGAGCGGGTTCCAAAGCCACCAATTCCGGATGATCGAGTTCTACTTTGGCAACAAAGATGCCCGTTCGATTGGGGTCTTTGCTAACCATGAGATGGAATACGCAGAGTTGCAGCGGCTTCTGAACGCTCCCAGCCTGTACGACGAGTTCCTGATCTACCTCTCTCGGCACGGGTTTGACGTGCCGGCGGAGTCGGTGAACCGAGACTGGAGCCAGCCTTACACCCCGCAGCCGGGGGTAATCCAGGTGTTCAAGCAGATTTACGACAACCCCCACGAGCACTGGGACGCCTACGAAATGTGCGAAAAGCTGGTGGACGTGGAGGAGCAGTTTTCGCTGTGGCGATTCCGCCACGTCAAGACCGTCGAGCGGATTATTGGATTCAAAACGGGGACCGGCGGGAGCAGCGGAGTGCCATTCTTGCGGCGCGGGGTGGATATCCGCCTGTTCCCTGAACTCTGGGATGTCCGGACGGAGATCGGCCGATGAGTTTGGAATTGGCCTTGTCGGGACTGGGCACCGGGCCGCTGGATGAGGGGCTCGTTCGGGAACATATTGCGCCGCTCTTTTCGCGCGTGCTGGCGCGGCAGGAGATCTATCTCGCCAATCACTCCCTGGGTCGCCCGCTCGACCACATGGTGGATTCGGTGGCATCGGCCATGGATGCCTGGTATGGCACGATGGACGAAGCCTGGAGCGGGGACGCCTGGATGGGCGCCCTGACCGAATACCGGCGGTGCATTAGCGACCTCATCGGCCTGCATGACCCCCGGGGTGTGGTCCCCAAGACGAGCGCGGGCCAGGGCCTGCGGGCGGTGCTCAATGCTTTTCCTCAAGACCGGCCGGTGCGGGTCGTCGCCACGCGGGGCGAGTTTGACAGCCTCGATTTCATCCTGAAAGCCTACGGCGATGCGGGCCGCGCCGAGATCACCTGGGTGGACGCGCGTGGACTTGACGGCACCGTGCCGATCTACGACGGAGCAGATGTGGCCGCCGCCATCACTCCCGGTTGCGACCTCGTGGTGGTGAGTCAAGTGATCTTCAGCACGGGGCAAGTGCTGCCAAATCTCAACCAAGTGGTGCAAGCCGCCCACCAGGTGGGCGCCAGAGTCTTGCTCGACACCTATCACAGTGCGGGGGTCTTCCCCTTCTCGGTCCGCGACTTGGATGTGGATTTTGCCGTCGGCGGGTGTTACAAGTATCTACGCGGCGGGCCGGGGGCGTGCTGGCTGGCAATTCATCCGCGCCATCAGGAGACCATGCGCACCCTCGATACGGGCTGGTTTGCCAAACGCGACGTCTTCAGTTACCATCGAGCCGAGCCCACCGAGCCCCCCTTTGCCGTACGGGCCATGGGCGGCGATGGTTGGTTGGAAAGCACCCCGCCCATAATGACCTACTACCAGGCGCTGCCCGGCTTGCGCTTCACGCTCGCCCTGGGGGTGGATCGCATCCGCGCCTACAGCCTCCAGCAGCTCACCGATCTTCGCCAACACTTCAAGGCCGCCGGCATCCCCCATCACGCCCTTGCAGATCCCGCGGCCTGGGGAGGCTACGCCTTGGTGCCGCACGCAGACACCAACGGCCTCGTCCAGCGGCTCAAGGCGCACGGCGTCAACACGGACGCCCGGGGCGGGCACGTGCGGTTCGGGCCGGACTTACTTAATACGAGCGACGAGTTGGCCCGCGCGGTCGAGGTTCTCAAAGCTCAGTACTAGGGCCATACTTAGAGGCATGTGGTGTCTGCTTGCCCTCTCTCTTGCCCAAAGTGAGCCGCGGCCCGCGCCGGTCAAGTCTCCGCACGTGGTCCTCTTCTTGGTGGATGACCTCGGCTGGCAAGACACCTCCTTGAGCTTCGGGGTGCCGGAAAAATTTGTCGGCACGCAGGTGCGCACCCCGCAAGTCGCGGCTCTCGCCCAGCGCGGCCTCACCATCCGCCAGGGCTATAGCGCCTGCACCGTTTGCACACCCTCGCGGGTCTCCATCCTCACTGGCCAGCACCCTGCGCGAAACCGAATTACCTCTTGGGTTTCCGCCCCTGGCCAAGACACGGGCGAGAAGTATCCCGGCCTCACCCTGCCCACTTGGGAAACCGGCGGATTCCAGCCCGGCACCACCCCCACGCTCGCCGAATTGTTCCACCAAGCGGGCTATCGCACGGTCCAAATTGGCAAGGCCCACTTTGCAGGCAAGGGTACGGCCGGGGCGAACCCGACCAACTTAGGGTTCGACCGCACCATCGGCGGCAGCAGCGCCGGGCACCCTAGCAGCTACTACGGCACCGAGAACTTTGCCCGCCGCCCGGATGGCACCACGCCCCCGCCCGTGCACGACGTGCCAAACCTGGAGGCCTACCACGGGCAAGACATCTATCTTGAGGAAGCCCTCGCCAAAGAGGCCGTAAAGGAAATCGACACCTCGCTGCAAGCGGGGCGCCGCATGTTCATTTGGTACGCCCCGTTTGCCGTGCACACCCCCATCCAAGCCAACAAGCGGCTGCTGGAACACTACGAAGGCATGAACCCCACCGAAGCCGCCTACGCCACCATGATGGAGAGCGTGGATAACGCCATCGGGGAGGTGCTGGGGGCCTTTGCCAAGCACGGGCAGCTCGACCAAACCATTGTGGTCTTTACCAGTGATAACGGTGGCCTTTCGCAAAGCTCGCGGGGTGGTTATCCCAATCTCCACAACCTGCCGCTGCGGAGCGGCAAGGGCTCGGCTTATGAAGGCGGAGTTCGCGTGCCGATGGTGATGGCGGGGCCAGGAATCCCCCAGGCAGACTGGGCGAAAGCCGCCCTCGTGGGTACGGATCTGCACGCCACCATGGCCAGCCTCGCCGGCATCAAGGCGGCCCCGGGGGATGGTGAAGACTGGGCGGAACGCATTCGCACGAACCAGGATGCGGCCCGCACGACCCCGATTGTCTGGCACTTCCCGCACCATCGGGGTTGGGGCGGCCCGGGGCTGGAACCTTATTCGGCGATGCGCCTCGGTGATTTCCGCGTGATTTTCTACTACGGCACCCGGCGGTGGGAGCTTTACAACCTTGCCAATGACCTTGGTGAAACCCGAGACCTCAGCCAGCGCCAACCCGAGCGGCTGAAGGAAATGGGCGACCGACTGCGCCAAGAACTCGAGCGGATGAATGCACAATGGCCCGTGGACGAATCCACGGGCCAAGAAGTGCGGCCAAGTGTGCCGTGAGGCTTACTTGCGGCGTCGGCGGGCGAGAGCGAGGAGACCGGCGCCGAGGGCGATCATGCTGGCCGGTTCCGGCACGGCCGTCACGTAGCCCGTGTTTCCGCCGCCCGGCAGGGTGCCGTTCACGCGTACGTGGTAGCCGTAGGCTTCTTCCAAACCGGTGATGGTGTTGTAACTGAAGGCCAAGGAGTTGTTCACGATCCCACTGTTCGGATTCGTCTTCCAGCCGGCGATGCCCCCGGTGCCAGCTGAGTTCGAGTCGAACCTCCAACCGTTCTGGTTACCGCCCGTGGCAGAGAAGTCGTCGTTGTTGTCCAGTGCCCAAACGCCAAAGACTTCGGTGACGTTGTAGACGTTGCTGCCAATCATGATCGTGGGTGTCGCGCTCACGTTCAGCAAGATCTGGTTATTGGTGCGGGTCACCGTGATGCCAGAGATCGTTGCCGGCGTAAATGAGGAGCGCGACTGAGCAAAGGCCAGCGTTCCAATAGTGAGGAGCCCCAATCCGGTTCGAAGAAATAATCTCATAAGAAGTGCTGACAGGAATCCTGCCATGAGTCAGTGTATTCAATGACTGAGCCTGAACTCCTTTCCCTTAGTAATTCTGGTACGAAAGACAGCATTTTCACGTGCCGCAAACTAGGCCATTCGAACTCACGACAAAACTCCCCCTGTTCGTGGGCGAATCCACGAAAAGGAGGAGCAAGGCAATCGGATTGAGAGGCTTACTTTCGGCGTCGGCGGGCGAGAGCCAGGAGACCCGCGCCGAGGGCGATCATGCTGGCCGGTTCCGGCACGGCCGTCACGTAGCCCGTGTTTCCGCCGCCCGGCAGGGTGCCGTTCACGCGTACGTGGTAGCCGTAGGCTTCTTCTTGCCCCGTGACCGTGCTGTAGTTGAACTGCAGCGTGTTATTCAAGAACCCGCTATTCGGGTTCGTCTTCCACCCGGCGATGCCGCCCGAACCGGCGGTGTTGGAGTGGAACTGCCATCCGTTCTGCGAAGGGCCGGTCGCCGAGAAGTCATCATTGTTATCCAGCGCCCACACGCCGAACACTTCGATCACGTTGTAGACGTTGCTCCCGATCGTCACGGTGGGGGCAGCATTCACGTTGAGCGTGAGTTGATTACCGATCCGCGTGGTGGTGATCCCGGTGATCGTCGCCGTCGTGAAAGAGCTGCGCGATTGCGCAAAAGCCAAGGTTCCCAAGACGAGCAGTCCCGCTCCGGTTCGAATCCAAAACACCATATGAAAGTTCCTGGCAGGAATCCCGCCGTCTTGTAGTGTAGTGAATATTCACGCCAATGTCATGAATTCTGCCGAATGCGGGTGAAAACCCGGCACTTTGACGGGGCCCATTAGAGCTTAACCCACTTCGATTTGTC
>CAZDWU010000048.1:10653-15894 GCA_964509165.1 uncultured Chthonomonas sp.
GCCACGTCGTCCCAAGAAGCCGCCAGAGTCGCAAGCACGCCGTTCTTGAACTTAAGAATCCCTTCTCCCACTTCGTCGCAACCCGGGTAGCGGTCGGTGCCCGGAGCGACCGACGCCACCACCTGCTCCACATCGCCAAACATCCACATCAGGAGGTCTACGCCGTGGCTGCCCAGGTCGCCGTAGGCTCCGCATCCGGCTTGCTCGCGCTCCGTCATCCACTTGTAATCCGTATCGAACCAGCCGCCCAGCGCCCCGCTGTGGCAGTTGCTCATGCGGGCCCGGGTGATTTGACCAAAGCGGCCGGATTTCACCCAATGGTTGATGGTCTGCACTTCCGCACTCCCCCGCTGGAAGTAGCCGGTGTGGAACACCGCGTTGTGCTTCTGCAGCAGCTTGGCCAGGGCCTCGGCCGCCTTGCGGCTGGTCCCCAGGGGCTTATCGGCAAAGATCGGCCTCCCGAGCGGGGCCACGAGCGGGATGAGGTCCTGGTGGCGCACGGTTTGGCTGACAATCACATAGGCATCCACTGAGTCATCCGCGAGCAACTCATCCAGCTCACGCACCGGCGCATCGAGCTTGCTGGCAATCGTCGCCGCCCGCGTGGCATCCCAATCAAAAACCCCGGCGCAAGTGAAGCCCCGCGAGAAGGCGAGGTCAGAAAATCCCCCCGCGTGGATGTGGGAAACCCCGAGGAACGCAAGCCGCTTGCTCATGCCCGCAGGTTACTCTCTGGCGGGCCTGGTCGCATCCCCCCTATCCAGAGTGTTATGCTATCCGCATGCTCTCGTTGGCGGAATGCCAGGCCCTCCCTAAAGTCGAACTCCACGTGCATATTGAAGGGAGCATTCGCCCCGAGACCGTTCTCCGGCTCGCCAAGAAGAACGACATTGACCTCCCCGCCACCACCGTGGCGGGCCTGCGGGAGTGGTATCGGTTCACCGACTTCCCGCACTTCGTTGAGGTCTATACGTTGCTCTCGCAGTGCATTCAGGAGCCCGAGGACATCGAGTTCATCGTCACCGAGTTCATGGCCGGGCAGGCCGAGCAAAACATCCTCTACACCGAGGCCACCTATACGGCGGGCACGATCTTCCAGCACGCCGCCATCCCCATCGACGAACAGATTGACGCCCTGCGCCGCGGCATCACGCAAGGGCGGCGAGACCACGGCGTGGACCTCGGGATCATCATGGACTTCGTGCGGCAAGATGCCCCCGAGGACAGTGTCACCATCGCCGAGCACGCCGTGGACGCCCACGGGAAGGGCGTGGTCGCCCTGGGCCTGAGCGGCATTGAGGGGGTTGGCCCCGCCGAAGACCACCGCGCCGCCTTCAATTACGCCATGGCGCACGGCCTGCCCATCGTCCCGCACGCCGGGGAAACCCAGGGTGCCGACAGCATCTGGGAGGCCCTGGAATTGACCGAGTGCAAACGCATCGGCCACGGGATTCGATGCCTGGAAGACGATGCCCTTGTCAACGAACTCATCGAACAGCAAGTGGTGCTGGAGGTGTGCCCCAGCTCCAACGTCTGCCTGAACGTGGTGCCGAGTTGGGAAGAACACCCTCTGGCCAAGCTGCGCGACCGGGGCCTGCGAGTGACGCTGAACAGCGACGACCCGCCGATGTTCAACACTACGCTCTCGGAGGAGTACCACCGGGCTTCGAAGACGTGGGGCTGGAACGCCGATGTCCTGAAATCTCTGGTGCTGAACGCAGCCAAGGCCACCCTGCAAACCGACGACGAACGCGCCGCCTTGCTCGCCCGATTGGTTTAGGCTATTCCCATTCTTCCGGGCCGCGCCAGCGCTCTCACTGGGCGTGCAGAGCAAGGTGATCATCGGAGACCACATCCAGCAGGTCGAGAATCATCGCCTGCTGGCAATCCCATGCGAGAAGAGGACCATCGAGGGTGGACATAAGAATAGTATGCTTATGTCTACATTTCGGACGTCAACCCAAAGCCTGGGCGACCTGCTGAAACAGCGGAATCCCGACCAAGAGATTGAACGGGAAGGTCACCGCTAAGGCGGCCGTCAGGTAAAGGCTGGGGTTCGCGGAAGGCAAGGCGATCCGCACGGCCGCCGGTGCCGCGATGTAGGACGCACTGGCCGCCATTGCCCCCAGGATGCCCGCGCCGCCATCCGAGAGGCCACAGTAGTGGCCAATCACCACCCCAATCAGCCCGTTCACCAGGGGCACAAGTGTCGCAAAGAGCCCGATGAATAAGGCGTTGGCCTTGAGTTCGTCCACCCGGCTGGCCGCCACCAAACCCATCTCCAGCAGAAAGATGGTGAGGGCACCCTTAAAGAGGTCGCCAAACAGGGGCTGCACCTGGGCCATGCCCTCTTTGCCCGTGAGCACGCCGATGAGCACCCCACCCACCAGCAGCACGATGGTCTTGCCCGTGAACAGCTCACGCGCCACCACCCCCACCTTGGCCCCGTCTTTGGCCCGGCCCAGATAGGCCAAGGCGAACAGGATCGCGGGGATTTCCAGCAACGCCACCAGCGCGGGCATGAACCCCTCGAACTTGAGGCCCTGCAGCGTAGCAAACGACTCGGCGGCGATGAAGGTCACAGCCGAAACTGACCCGTAGTGCGCGGCAAAGCTCGCCGCATTGGCCTTGTCCAGCTTGCCGAGCTTGCGCGAGGCGATGTAAGCGATCCACGCCGTGACCAAGCTGACGACAAGCGTGCCCAAAGCGGGCGCCCAGAGCTGTGAAACCGGAGTGACCGAAAGCTCGGCCCCACCCTTCAGGCCAATCGCAAAGAGGAGATAGATGCTAAGCGAGGTGTAGAGGCCTTCCGGCAACTTGAGGTCGCTCTTGATGAGCGTGGCCAGGAACCCCAGGGCAAAGGCCAGCACCATGGGCGACAGGAGGTTGGCGGAAATCAGCTCGACCGACAAGGCAGTTTCAGTTTGCCCGATTTGCTGGGAGCGTGTCCGGATTCGTGGCAATCCTTACCCAACGGAGAAGGTGTCGCACGAAAGGAGGACATGACCCTTCACTTGAGCCTGGTAGTCTAATGAGAAGGCGGTTCGGGACAAAGCATGAAAACGAAGTTCATTGTGTTGGCAACGGTGGTGGTGTTCGGAGCGGCGCTCGCGGTGCCCAACCGACAAGATCCCCCCACCGAAAAGGACCACTACACCCTGATGTGGGAAGTCCGCGATGCCATGGGCCTCGCCCGCACCGAGGAGAACGCCAAGGCCGCCGCCATGCTGAAGGCGATGGAAGGCCGGAAGATGGACGAGGACGAACGCGCCGAATGGGCACGCCTGGCCCGCGTGGTGGCGTTGCGCATGGGCGACACCGCCCGTCTGACCGAGTTGCGCAAGTACCCCGACCAGTACGACCCGATCCCCGGTGACCCCGTCACCACCGCCTACAAGCACCTATTGAGCGGGGAAATTGCCGAGGCCAAACAGCTTCTGCGGCGACTGCGCCAGAACAGCGGCCTCAACGCCCGCGACGAGCGCCGGGTCTATGAAATGAACGCGCGCATCGCCCGGATTGAGGGCAACATCGCCACCGAACGGCTCAACATCGAGCGGATTGTGGAGCACCTCGCGTTCTGGCCAGCGGCGGGATGCCAGGCCTGCCACGGCCCCATGCGCGGCAACCCCAACTACTCCAGCCTCGACGTGCGCAACCTGTGGATTACGGAGCGGTACATCGAGATCCTGCGGAATTCCGGCGACGCCCAGGCCATGCGCGACCAAGCCGCCGAAGAGCTGGCCCGCGACCCGAAGAGCGACTCCGCCCGGCTGAGGCTGGCCTACGCCACTGCCGCTCTGGGCGACCGTGAGAAAGCGGACCAAATCTTCCTGGAGCTGCCGTGGGCGGATGCCCCCGACCGCAACCTGGCGAAGCCCCGCGACATGGGCGTTTTCCCTTAGGGGAGAATGTTGCCCGCCGCCCGGTAAAGCTCGTACCAGTCTTCGCGGCTTAACCTTTTGGTGCAAGCGTCGGCGACTTCGTTGACGCGGCCCGCATTAGTGGTGCCCAAAACAGACTGAATCTGCGCCGGGTGCCGCTGAATCCACGCGATGGCGAGCCCGGTTTTGGTCATCCCATACTTCTCGCCCATCCGGTCCATCACGGCGTTCAGCTTCGGGAACTTGGGCGAATCCATAAACACACCCTTGAAGAACCCGTACTGGAACGGCGACCACGCCTGCACCGTGATCCGCTTGAGGCGGCAGTAATCCAGCACGCCGCCATCACGGTCGAGCGAGTTGTCGTGGCGCATATTCACGGTCAGGCCTCGGTCGATCATCCCGGTGTGCATCAGGCTCAGCTGGAGCTGGTTGGCCTGGAGCGGCTGGGCGCAGGCGGCCTGCAGAAGCTCGATCTGTCCGGGGTTGAAGTTGCTCACCCCAAAGTGGCGCACCTTGCCGGCTTCTTGGAGTTCGTTGAAGGCGTCGGCGACTTCCTCGGGCTCCATCAGGGCGTCCGGGCGGTGGAGCAGGAGGCAATCCAGATAGGGCGTATCAAGCCGCCCCAGGATCCTATCCACCGAGTCCAGAATGTGCGCCTTCGAGAAGTCGAAGAATCCCGCCCGAATGCCGCACTTGCTCTGGAGAAACATGCTTTCGCGCGGGATGTTCAGCCGCTTCACGCTGGCGGCAAAGACCTCTTCGCACGCCCCCCGCCCGTAAATGTCGGCATGGTCAAAGAAGTTGATCCCGCGATCCATGGCCGTGCGCACGAATTCGTCAATGGCGTCCGGCTCCATGCGAGCGATGCGCATACAGCCAATGGCAACTTCGCTGACGTCGAGGCCACTTTGGCCGAAGGGGATGCGGTTCATGTGCGCATTCTACTGGTCTGCCGCGCTTTGGGTAACGTCCGTCAAGCCATGGCCTCCCCGATCACCGTTACCGCTCACCTGAAAGCCCCGTTAGACGTGGCCTTTGCCGCGTTCTCCGACTGGGAGCGATTGAGCCGAGTGATGTTCGAAGCGCTGTTCTTTGAATACGAATCGGAGCACCATGAGGGCGCGGGGGTGAAGTGGCGGATGATTGCCGGCGATGCGCAAAGCCCGACCTCGGCCGTGCACGAGATCATTGAGTATCAGGCGCCCAATCGCTTTGTGATGACCTCGGACGATCAATCCTCCTTGGAGACGATGGCCTTTGACTTTCGCGCGGTGAACGGCGGGACTGAAGTAGTCTTTGTGATGTCGCCCCAACCAAAAGGTTGCTTGATCACGGCGCTCGCTCCGCTCATGCG
>CAZDWU010000049.1:0-7879 GCA_964509165.1 uncultured Chthonomonas sp.
TGGCCGCCAAATTGCACCACGATGCCATCCACTTTCTCGTGCCGCACGATGCGAGCCACGTCGTCGAAAGTGACCGGCTCAAAGTACAGGCCGTCGCCGGTGTCGAAGTCGGTGCTGACGGTTTCCGGATTGTTGTTGATGATCAGTGCGCGGTGGCCGGCTTCGCGCAGTGCCCAAACGCAGTGAACACACGAGTAATCGAACTCAATCCCTTGCCCGATGCGGATGGGGCCGGACCCCAAGACCAAAACCGTCTTCGCCATGGTTCGCGAACCAGTCTAACGGAAACCACAAGGGGAGACCACCCTTTTGGCAGTCTCCCCTGTTCGCCAAGCGGCGATGTCAGACCCAGTGCGCGGGCTCGATGGAGAGCGACGCCCGGGCATGAGCCGCTTGCGCCGTTTCGAAGTCCATCTGCTTGTTGCGATAGGTGATGTCACGGTGGGCCAGGATTTCGGCAAACCAATCGGTGTTGTGCGTCAGCCCTCGGAAGGCCTCCGACCCCGGCCCGTAAGCCGAGACGATGGTGTAGTCGTTGGTGTGCTGCCGCCCGCTCCACGCGACGTGGGTGTGGTTGCTGATGGACAGACTGAGGTGGCAGGCCGCAATTTGGTATTGATAGATACTGCTGAGGCTACCTTCGCCCTTCAGGCCCGCCTGAAACAGCGCGACTTCATCCTCGTCCATTGCAATGCCGAGCGCGGCTTCCACCGTTTCCTTGATCTTGGCGGTGTCATCCTTGGCCAGCACCAGGCCCGGAAGCATGCGCTCGTAGCTCTTCTTCATGCCGGTCAGGGTCTCCAGGCCAGCGGTGGAGTCGAAGTACTCCGGCCCGGCGCCAATGATGCCGGGGTTGCTGTTGCCGTGGTCACTGGTGACGATAACCAGGGTCTCACCATCGTTCTCGGCGAACTCCAGGGCATAGGCCAGGGCTTCCTCAAACGCCATCTGGTCGTAAATCGCCCCGGCAATGTCGTTGCCGTGCGCCGCGTGGTCAATGCGCGCGCCTTCAATCTGCAAGATGAATCCGCCCGATGAACCCTTAAGGGCGTTGATCGCTACCTCTGCCATCTCGCGCAGACTGGGCAAGTCCTTAAACTCAGCATCGTTCAGTCGATCCACTTCGTAGGGCACATGCGATTCGCTGAAGAGGCCAAGAATGCGGTCGCCGCTCAGCGCTTTCAGGCTGGCTCGGTCGCTCGCATAGCCGTAGCCCGCCGCCTTGAACTCCGCAATCAGGTCGCGTTTGTCGGTGCGCGCCTCGCCCGTAAAGAACCGTCGCCCGCCGCCCATAATCACGTCCACCTTGGCGTCCAGGTACTTGGCGGCAATGCCTTGCTCGTTGTCACGCTTCAACTCGCTGATCGAGAAGCCCGCCGGGGTTGCGTGAGTAATCGTCGCCGTGCTGACGAGGCCCGTGCGCATACCTGCTTCCTTGAGCAGGCTATAGAGCGGACGCAGCTCGGTGCCGTCCGGGTAGGTGTTGAGCTGGCCATTCCAAACATGGCAACCGCTACCCCATGCACTGCTGGCGGCGGCACTATCGGTCACCACACTGCTCAGCGACTTCGTGACGAGAGCCCCGTGCTCCACATCCGCCCGCTCCTGGAGCTTGCCCCAGGTCGATCGCTTGCCGTGCACGCGGTGCAGATACTGGTCCAGCATCGCGGGCACACCGTGGCTCATCCCGTCGGAAATACAAACGATGATGTTCTTGGCCGTATGCCCCGGGTGGCGACCCGAGGACCCGAGACCGAGATTCGGTAACCCGGAGAGAAGCGGAAGGGCGGCACCAAACCGCAAGACATCGCGACGAGAAACGCCGGAACGAGCCATGTCTCCATTTTGCTCATTCCGGCGCTGTCTTATCGATCCTTTAAAGGACCGACATCGACCAATGGACCCGAGTTACTCCAGTCCGACCTCGTGGTTCAGCGTATCGGTCAGGTCAATGATCTTGACGCTACCCTGGGCCTTCTCTTCGCCCACCGTGACCACCACGCTGTAATCGCCCGCCGGCACTTGGGCCGAATTCGGTCGCCACGGCACGGCTTGCAGGCCCTTGGTGCCCGGTCCGGCTAGTTGCGCCACTCGCGTGCCGTCGGCCCGCAGGATCTCGATGTTCGCGCGCTCGGCACCTTCCCCGTTCACGTGGTAGGTGATCAGGGTGCCCGGTTGACTGTTGGGCGCCGCCCAACCCCGGTCACCACCGAACCATCCGCGCGGCGTGCGGCCCAGATAGAGCACATCCGAAGCCGGGGCCACATAGAGCGGCTTGGCCAGGTTGGCTTCCGTCAGGTACTCGAACACGCGGAACGGCAGTTGCCACACGCTGCGGCCGTGGGTGGCCACCAGAGCATCGTTGTCGCGCGGGTGCAAGAACACGTCGTTCATGCGCACCGTCGGCCAGTTGCCGGTCTTGTATCGGCCCCAAGTCACGCCGCGATCGAGCGAAACGTACAGGAAATTCTCCGTGCCCAGCACCAGGTAATCCGGGTTCAGGACCCCTTCCCGTATCACATAGGCCGCGCCGGCATCCTTCAGGTCGCCGCCGACTCGCTTCCACGTCTTGCCGAAGTCGTCCGTCACAAACGCCCAGGTTTCGTAGTCGTTGTTGCGGTGGCCATCCAGCGTCACAAAGCATCGTCCGGCCTCAAATCGGCTCGGGGAAACGCTGCTCACGTAGGTAAACGGCGGGGCTTCCGGGATGTTCGGGGTCGTGTTGGTCCACGTCTTCCCGCCATCCTGCGTCACCTGCACATTGCCGTCGTCCGTGCCCACCCAGATCACGCCGGGCGTGCGCGGGGATTCGGCAATCGAAACAATCGTCGTGTGGTTCTCAGCCGTGCTTTGGATGTCGCCCTGCGGCACCACCTGCTTGGACTTATCGTTCGTGGTCAGGTCCGGGCTAATGGTTTCCCAGTTGTCGCCACGGTCCATGCTGCGGTGAAGGTGCTGTGAACCCACGTACACCGTGCGCGAGTTGAACGGGCTGAGCGCAATGGGCGTGTGCCAGTTCCAACGCAGGTTTTCCCCGCGCGGACGAATCGAGCGCCCGCCGCCTCGCAGTTGGTCCACGCGCTGCACGGCTCCGCCCTGGCTTTCGGTGTACACCGTCGTCCAGTCGTTCGGGTCGGCCAAGACGGTGAAGCCGTCGCCGCCGCTCAGAGAGACCCAGTTCTCGGGGCCAACAAAGCCGCGTCGGGTCTGCGTCGGGCCGGCCCAGCCGCCGTTGTCCTGCAAGCCTCCGTACACCCAGTAGGGGCGTCGCATGTCGGCGTGGACCGCATAGAAGTGGCCCATGGCGATCTGCGTAAACAGCTCCCAGGTTTGGGCGCGGTCGCGAGTTTGGTAGGGTCCGCCGTCCGTCCCCACCAGCATGTGGTTGGAGTCGTTCGGGTCAATCCACATGGAATGCCAGTCGGAGTGAACGTTGTCGTTCCCTTCCCGGAAGGTCTTGCCCCCATCGGTGCTGATGTGCAGGCTCACGCCCAGCACGTAAATGCGGTTCTTGTCGCTCGGGTCTTGCTTGATCTCGGAGAAGTAGAACGGACGCGGGTTGAGGTTTGCCGTGCGGCGCCAGGATTCCCCGGCGTCATCGGATTGATACACCCCGCCCTGCACGGCGTCCACAACGGCCACCAGGTGCTTGGGGTCGCTGTGGTTCACGTCCACTCCAATGCGGCCCAAATCACCGCCCGGCAGGCCACGCGTCACCTTCTTCCAGGTCTTGCCGCCGTCGGTACTCTTGTAGAAGCCACTACCGGCCCCACGGGTCATCACGTCCCACGGCCAGCGTCGGCGTTCCCACATGCTGGCGTACAGCACGTTGGGATTCTTGGGGTCAATGTCCAGGTCCACGGCACCGGTGGTGTCGTTCACAAAGAGCGTGCGCGTCCAGGTCTTGCCGCCGTCGGTCGTCTTATAGACGCCGCGCTCGTCGTTGGGGCCCCACAGGTTGCCCAGGGCGGCCACCCACACCGTGTTCTCATCGGTCGGGTGCAGAATCACGCGGCCGATCTGGCGCGAGTTCTTGAGGCCGACATGTTCCCACGTCTTGCCTCCATCCAAACTCTTATAGACGCCGTCACCCACCAACGTAGAGTTGCGGCTGGCCGGTTCCCCGCTGCCAATCCAGATCACATCCGGGTTCTTTTGGCTGATGGCAATCGAGCCCACCGAGCCCGAGCCTTCTTGGTGCCACACCGGACGGAAGGTCATCCCGCCGTTATCGGTGCGCCAGGCGCCTCCCGAAGAACCGCCGACATAGAAAATGCGCGGCTCCTTCTCGTATACCGCGATATCCATAATGCGGCCGCCCATGGTGCCGGGGCCCAATTCTCGGGGCGGCAACACCGAAAGCATCTGCTCAACCGACTGGTTTTGCGCAAATGCGGGCGCGATTAAGGCAAGGGCGAACAGAACACCAACACTACGTCCGCGTAACATCGTCCCCATTACGGCATAATCCCCGCCCGAAGTTCCACCCCTAGCCCCGGTCGGTTAGAATCTTTTTCATGGAATTTGCGCTCACCGCCGAGCATGAACAGATCCGTGAAGCTGCCTACAAGTTCGGACAGAACGTAATTGTCCCGTCTGTGGGCGAGCTGGACCGCCAGCACACCAGCGATCCCGAGACCCTGAAGAAGCTGGGCGAAGCCGGCTTGCTCGGTCTGGGTATCCCCGCCAAGTGGGGCGGCACCGACACGGACTACATCTCGGTCGGCATTGCCTGCGAAGAGCTAGAGCGCGCGGATTCCACGGCGCGCGTCGTGATGAGCGTCCACGTGGGCCTGCACTGCATGACCATGATGCAGTGGGGCACCGAAGAACAGTGCGCGAAGTGGCTGCCTGACCTGGCCACGGGTCGCAAGATTGGCGCCTTTGGCCTGACCGAGCCCAACGCTGGGAGCGACGCCGCGAGCATGAAAACCACCGCCCGCCGCGAAGGGGACGAATACGTGCTGAACGGTGAGAAGACTTGGATTAGCCTCGCCGACTACGCCGACCAGTTCCTAGTGATTGCCCGCCTGGCCGAGACCGACGCCAAGGCCCCCTACGCCGCCTTCATTGTGGAGCGCGACCGTCCGGGCTTCAGCAGCCGTGCCATCAAGGGCAAGCTCGGTGTACGCGCGGGCAACACGGGTCAGATTTTCTTTGACAACGTGCGCATCCCGGCCAGCAACATGATCGGCCAGGAAGGCGACGGCTTTAAGGTGGCGATGAGCGCGCTGGATCATGGTCGCTACACGGTTGCCGCCGGGGCTGTGGGCATCATCACCGCGTGCATGGATGCCTGCTGCAAGTACGCCAACGAGCGCAGCGTGCAGGGAGAGGTCATCGGCAAGAAGCAACTGGTGCAACAGATGATTGCCAAGATGGCGCGGGGCCGCGACATTGGCCGCCTGCTCTACTACCAAGTGGGATGGATGAAGAACACGGGCAAGCGCCACACCCGCGAGGTGAGCATGGCCAAGTGGGTGAACTGCGAGGCTGCCTTCGAAGCCGCCAACAACGCGGTGGAAATCCACGGGGCGTACGGCTACTGCGATGAATTCCCGGTGGAGCGGTACTTCCGCAACTCACGCGGGGCGATGATCTACGAAGGCACGCACGAAATCCACACGATCATGCAGGCCGAGTATGCTCTGGGCTACCGAGAGGACAAGCCGATCGCGCGCACCCTGCCGACCTTCCCCTTCGCCTGAGCTGGATTTCGGCAACAAGAAGCCTCCTTTTCCCAATCGGGATGAGGGGGCTTCTTGTTAAACAGGACAGGCTCAGTTCACTTCGATATAGTTGAGGTTCTCGCCGGTAATGGCCTCCAGCACGGCTTGGCCAGAGCCATCCTCGTTCATGTCCCAAACTTGCCGCTCGGGCACTTCGCGCACATAGACGATGGAGTTGTCCGACCGATAAGCCGGCACCCGCTCCGTATCGGTGGTGTTCGTCAACTGGGTTTTGCCCGTACCGTCGGCGTTCATCGACCACACATCGCGAGCACCCCCAAAGAAGCGGATATACACTAACGATTGGCCATCGGGGCTCCAGCGTACGTCATAACTACCCTCTCCTGTAAGCGGCGTGAGACCTGCACTCACGCCGCTTCCATCTATATTCATCGTTCGGATCATTCCCCAATTGGAAGGTGCTGACGAGAAGACGATCTTCGTACCGGCTGGATTTACATCCAGGTCAACCATGCCAGCCCCGGCAGACCCGTCGAAAAGGTTTACAACCCCTGTCCCATCCGGGTTCATGCTCGCGACTTGGTTGGTCAGGCTAATCGCGATGATCTTGGTGCCATCCGCGTTCCAGTCGCCGAGGTAGTGGCCCGTGATGTTGACCAGCCCTGTTCCGTCGGCATTGATCACGATCATCGCGGTACCCGTGCCCATCAGAATCTTGGTGCCATCGGGGCTGACTCTCGGTGAAAACAGGCTGCCGGCCCCGGCATCGTAAATGGTGCGCAGGGCCCCTGTGAGTTCGTTACGGGCCACGAGCCGGCTGTTCTGGCGAACAAAGAGCACTTCGCGGGTGGCCGTGGAGCCGGTGCTTCCACTTCCCCCGCAACCCCATATCGAGAGCGTTGAACCCAAAACGACAAGCGGTAAGAGTAAGTTTTTCACACCAAAACGTTACCCCCCTCTGTAACGAAAACTTCAATACGAGTTTGAAAAATGCCGGTTCCGCGGTTCTAGGTCAAACCCGAACGCTTACCCCCCGGGGCGGTAAAACAAGGCCCGAACCCCATGCGCAAAATCCTCGTGATCGGGAGCGGACCTATCATCATCGGACAGGCCGCCGAGTTCGACTACGCGGGCACGCAAGCCTGCAAAAGCCTCCGCGAAGAGGGCTACGAAGTCGTTCTCATCAATTCCAACCCCGCCACGATCATGACGGACCTGGAAACGGCGGACCGGGTTTACATCGAGCCGTTGACGCCCGAATTCTGCGAGCGCGTGATTGCCCGGGAGCGCCCCGACGGCCTGCTCCCCACTTTGGGCGGCCAAACCGGCCTCAACCTCGCCAGCCAACTTGCGCAGTTGGGAATCCTGGAAAAGTACAACGTCAAGCTCCTCGGCACCCCGCTGGAAGCGATCCAGAAGGCGGAAGACCGCGAACTCTTCCGGTCGCTGATGCGCGAACTCCGCGAGCCCGTGCCCGAAAGCTGGATTGTGGAAAGCGAAGCCGACCTGCAGGCCATCCTCGATGTCGTGCCCTATCCCTGCATTGTGCGGCCTGCTTACACCCTGGGCGGCACCGGCGGCGGTGTGGCCACGACCCGTGACGAACTCTGGGAAATCGGCCGCAAGGGCCTCAAGCTCTCGATGCGCAGCCAATTGATGATCGAGCGCAGTCTGCTGGGATGGAAGGAGGTCGAGTACGAAGTCATGCGCGACCGCCTGGGCAACGTCATCACCATCTGCAACATGGAGAACCTGGACCCGATGGGCGTCCACACCGGCGACAGCATCGTGGTGGCTCCCAGCCAGACCCTGAGCGACGTGGAGTATCACCTGCTGCGCACGGCTTCCCTTCGCATTATTGATGCGCTCGGCATCCAGGGGGGCTGCAACGTGCAACTGGCGGTAAACCCGGACTCGTTCGACTACTACGTCATTGAAGTCAACCCGCGCGTGTCGCGCTCGTCGGCGCTGGCAAGCAAGGCCACCGGGTACCCCATTGCGCGAGTCTCGGCGAAGATTGCCATCGGCCACACGCTGGATGAGATCGAGAACAGCGTCACTAAGACCACCAAGGCGTGTTTTGAACCCGCGCTGGACTACTGCGTGGTCAAGATTCCGCGCTGGCCGTTTGACAAGTTCGCCTCCGGCGACCGAGGCCTGAGCACCCAGATGAAGGCCACCGGCGAAGT
>CAZDWU010000049.1:7979-15628 GCA_964509165.1 uncultured Chthonomonas sp.
GCCCTGGTGCAAGCGGGGGCCGGAGCCACCGAAAATCTCTTAGAGGAGGCTTTGCGCATGGGATACAGCCCCACCGCGATTCTTGACTTGACCCAAGGCGGCGAGGCTGTCTCCGGGAAATTGGCCACTTTTGAGGGTATGTTTGCCTACAAGATGGTGGATACGTGCGCGGCCGAGTTTGAATCCGCCACGCCCTACTTTTACGCGACCGTGGCAGGGTCCAGCGACTTCGTGCAACCCAAAGCCCCCGCGAACTAACCCCGCATGATCAATTCGCTCCTTCTCTTCAGTGCTGCCCTCGTTCCCGGAACTCCGGTCGAGGATTTTGTGCAGGCGTTCGAGCAGCGCCGCGCGGATGCCCCGGTGGAAAGCCCGGACCCGGCCATTGCCCGGGCGATGGAAATCGCCATCCGCAGCATTGAGAACAGCCAAGCCACGACGAGCGAGCAAGCCAATCAGGTTCTCATGCCCTTCCGGCAAGCGCTGGGCGGTGGGCAGATTCCGGCGGACTACTACCAAAACATCTCGGCCACGGTGCGCACCCGGGGAAGCGAGCGACTGGTGGCCATTCAAATGGGGGCGGCCTCGCGTCTTGCGCTCATCCATGCCGATGGCCGGCGCGGCAATTTGCCGAGCGAATTCAACTGGATTTTCCAGGCCGAGCCCCTCGGCTACGCCCTCCCGGATAACTCCTGGCTCATTGCCGCCCCGCTCACCTCGCGGGACACCATGCGGATGCCCTATCGCCTCATTTGGGTTCGCCCGCAAGGCGAAACCTATGCGGTGACGGCCCGCTACGAAGGCGTGTGGGTGCGCGGCCACGTGCGCAACTTCGTGCAAGTGGAGGATGAAGTGATGGTGGCCAACACGGTGGAGCCGCTTCGCTCCTTCCGAACCTCACCGCAAATGGGCGCCCCGAGTCTACAGATTCGCTGGCGCGTTCGCAATGGTACGCCCACCGAGCGCTCCGAAACTCGCGGTGACCTCGATCTCCGACAGATCGACCAGTGGTGCCAACAGGCATTTTCGGCCGCGACTCCCACGCTGGAGCAGGCCCGATTCTTGGCCGATGTTCCGGTGGGCGAAACCCTGCGGTCGGTGCAACGAAATCAGGGCGAGGTCGTGCTCAACTTTGGCCCGAATCTGCGGTTCCGCGTCGCGAATGGCAACGTGAGCTACGTCGGTCGCGCGGGCTAGCGTTTACGAGCGTAAAGACTCGACGAACTTGGCGAAGTAGGGCCGGGCATCCCACGGGCCGGGCGCGGCTTCCGGGTGGTACTGGATACTGAACGCGCGGGCTTCCTTCACCTCAATCCCTTCCACCGTGCCGTCGTTCAGGTTCAACTGGGTCACGCGGGCGCCGGTGCCTTCCAGGGTCGCCGGGTCAATCGCGTAGCCGTGGTTCTGGCTGGTGATGGTGACGGTGCCCAGGTCAAGGTCCTTCACCGGGTGGTTCGCCCCTCGGTGCCCGAACGGCATCTTGTACGTGGTGCCGCCCACCGCCTGGCACAGCAACTGGTTGCCCAGGCAGATGCCGAGGATCGGGATGTTCCCCAGCAAGTCGCGCACGCAGGCCACGGGGCCGGGCAAACGCGCCGGGTCACCCGGGCCGGGGCTCAGCAACACTCCGTCGGGGTTCCACGCCAATACCTCCGCTGCGGTGGCACTGTGCGGGAGCACCACGGTGCGCACCCCCACCGCCGCAAAGCGACGCAGGATGTTCCACTTTACGCCGCAGTCCAGCACGGCCACGGTGGCACGGTAATCGCCCTCGGGGTTGAAGAGGTGCTCCTTGCCCGAGTAACCCCACGCGTAGGGCGCCTTGGTGCTGACCAGCGGCACAAAATCCGTTTCGTCGTAGCTGGGGCGAGCTTGCAGGGCGGCGAAGGCTTCGTCCGGGTCGCCGTGGGTAATCACGGCGTTGGTCACGCCCTCGCCTCGAATGCGCTGGGTCACCGCCCGGGTGTCCACTCCCTGGATGCTCGTGACGCCTCGATCCTTCAGGAACTGATCCAGGCTCTTGCGCGATCGCCAGTTGCTGGGGTGCTCGCACGCCTGGCGCACCACCACGGCACTCGGTTGCACGCGATCCGACTCAAAATCGTCGTCGTTGATGCCGTAGTTGCCGATCAGCGGATAGGTGAAGAGGACAATCTGACCAGCGTAGGAGGGGTCGCTCAGAACTTCTTGGTAACCGGTCATGCCGGTGTTAAAAACCAGCTCACCAAAGGCCATTCCGGGGGCGCCGAGCGCCTGCCCCGGCCACCGGGAACCATCCTGAAGAACGAGCCACGCTTCCACTTCAGAACCGGACCATACCCCTTCGCCGGGGCCAGGTGTGGTCAGTTGGCCGGACGAATTGTGACCTTTGCGTCCGTTTCGGTTTTGAGTTCCAAAGTCGTGCCGGGGAGAGCCTCAATATTGCGCCCTTTCACCATGCCGCGAATGGTGCGATCCACCCCGTTGGCCAGGCCTTCGAGTTCGCCAATCGCGCCGAGCGCCAGGGCCAGATCTACATTGCCCAGCGCCGCCACGTTGCCTTGCTGAATCGCGCGGAAAGTCTCTTCCAGGCCCGCTTGGCCTTGTTGCGCGCCATTGATGGCGGCCTTCGTGTCTTCCAGACCTAGCAGATCGGCCAATTGGTCAAGTTCCTTGCCCTCGGGCAGTTTCCCTGCCTTTAGAGTCTCGCTCAACTTCTTCAGCGCCTCTTGCTTTTCCGGGTCGCGCCACAGGGCTTCCAGGTTCGCGGCCGCGTTCTTGATGTCGGTGTTGGAAAGCGTGAACTCAAACTCCTGCGGCTTCAGGCCCTCAAGGTTGATGAGGGTGCCATCCAGGGCGGGGAGCGGTTCCAGGCTCACCACTAGGCGCGCCGGGCGGTTCGTTAGCGTGCCCATCACGCTTCCCGCGCGGCTTTCCTTCACCGTGCCCTCCACCAGCGTCCCCTGCTTGGCCACCACGTCGCCAGCGGCCGTCTTGAGGTCCTCGATCAGCAGGAACTTCACTTCGTCGCCCGGCTTGCTGCCACCCGATTCCAGCGGCGTGGCCAGCACAAGCTTGACGTCGGTGCCGGCGGGCACTTCCACCGTCTTCTTGGGCTTCAGCTGTTGCGAAACCGAGTTGATTCCCCCCGGTTGGCTAATCAAATAGTACGCGCCCGCCCCGACGGCGGCCGCGATGATAAACATCCCCAGTTGTTTGAGGGCCTTCACGTTAAGTTAAGACGTGGCGGCATGCCCCCAGGGTTGCAAGCACCGGGCTATGCCTAGTCGTCCGCGAAGTTCTGACGTCGCTTGCTGCGCCAGTAGTCTTCCTTGTCCTCGTTGGCCAAGCTCCAGAAGCGCGTGAGCGAGGGCTGGAAGCCCAACAGCACGGTGCCGGTCGCCCCGTTGCGGTGCTTAGCAATGATGACTTCCGAGGCTTCGGTGTGCTCGGGGTTCTCGTGGAAATCGTCGCCGCCCCCTTCCTCTTTCTGCCGGTAGTACTCGTCGCGATAGATGAAGGCCACCAGGTCGGCGTCGGCTTCAATGGAACCCGATTCGCGTAGGTCACTGAGTTGCGGGCGCTTGTTGGGCCGCTTTTCCACTTCGCGGCTGAGCTGGGAGAGCGCGATGACGGGGACGCGGAGTTCACGCGCCATCAGCTTGAGGCCCCGCGCGATTTCCGAAACCTCTTGCACCCGGTTATCGCTGCCCCGCTGTGCGCGCATAAGTTGGAGATAGTCCACGATCACCAGCGCCAGCCGCCCGCCTTGGGGGTCCAGTTCGTCGCGGCGCACCCGGTCGTCCAGGTCCATCTGCAGGCGGCGGCACCGCGCAATCATGTCTAATGCGCTGAGCTGAGACGTGTCGTCGATGAAGATCGGCAGGCTCACCAGTTGCTCGGCGGCCACGATGATCTTGTCGTAGCTTTCGGTGGAAAGGCCCGTGCGGCGCATGCTCTCAATCGGCACGGTGGAAAGCATCGAGATGAGGCGCTGCACCAGTTGCTCGCCGGGCATTTCGAGGTTAAAACACGCCACCGCCCCGTTGCCGGTGCGGGCCACGTTCATGGCAAAGTTCATCACCAGAGAGGTCTTCCCCATCGCCGGTCGGGCGGCCAAAATCACCAAGTCGCCGGGGCTGAAGCCCGTTGTGAGTCGGTCCAGGTCCGGGTAGCCCGTCGTCAGGCCCGCCACGCCGCCGGTGTTGGACATCAGCGCCTCAATGCCATCAAAGAACCGATTCGCAAACATGCTGAGCGGCTGGAAGTAGTCGGCCCGGTCGCCGGCTTTGAGGTCGTAGACCAGCTTCTCGGCGGTTTCCACCTTCTTGTCGATGCTGGAATTGGGGTCGAAAACCACCTTGTGGATCTCGGCACTGGCTTCCAACAACCGCCGCAGTTTCGAGCGGTCGCGGACGATGCGGGCGTAGTCCACCGCGCTGGCGGCGCTCGGCACGTCGTCTACCAAGCGCACCAAGTACGACACCCCGCCGATGTCTTCTAGCCGACCATTCGACATCAGCGTGTCGCGCATGGTCACCAGGTCCACCGTCATGCGGCGGCGCACCAGTTCCACCATCGTCGCATAGATCTCCTGGTGGACCGGCAAGTAGAAGTGGTGCGGCTCCAGCACCTGCGAGACTTCCTGCACCGCCGTGGCGCTCAGCATCATCGCGCCCAAGACGGCCATCTCGGCTTCTTCGTTATGAGGAGGCACGCGATCTTGCAAATCCGCCATGGGGATTTCACTATGCCCCAAATCTCTCCTCGCCTCGGCGCTCCGTAGGGCAAGGACTTCTAGATTTTCGGGGAAACCCCGGGGAAAGGTGGCGCGTCATTGAACTCGTATGGCTTTGACGACCACTCTTCTTGCTCTTGCTCTCCAAGGCGCTGCGGCGCACCCCGGCGGACTTACCTCCCTGGCCGAGCGCCCGGACAGCCGAGTGATTGCCTCGGCAGGCTGGGATAACGCCATCCGGGTGTGGAAGATGCCCGAGGGCACCCTTCTGCGCACGCACCGGGGGCACACGGATCACATCACCGGCCTGGCCTATAGCGGCGACGGCAAGATCCTAGTGAGCAGCAGTGGCGACGGCACCATCCGCGTGTGGGATGGCGAGAGCAACCGAGCCCTGGGCAGCATTCGGGGTGGTACGAGCTTCTTGAGCGGAGTGGGCATCTCGCCCGATGGCCGGACGATTTACGCCTCGGGCTACGACAACCGCGTGAAGAGCTGGCGCTGGCCGAACCCGGGCAGCCCGGTGGTGCACATCCAGATGCCGAGCGACGCCTACGATATGGCGCTGAGCAGCGATGGCCTTTACGTGGCCGCCGTGGGGCCGGATGCGGGCATTCGGGGGGCCGCCACGCGCTCGCGCAATGCCGTGCCGGCCAACGATTTTGAAGGCCAGGCCACGCGGGTCAAGTTCCAGCGCGGCGGCCACTGGGTGGTGGCGTCGACGATGGGCGAACAGGTTTTGGGCTGGAACCTGCTGGATGGAAAGACCTTTAACGTCAGCGTGCCGGGGCGTGGGCAAGATGCGGACTTTGTGGGCAACACCCACCTCGCCGTAGTGACCTACGACCGCCAACTCATCCTGATCGAGCGGGAGGAATACACGATCGATTCTCGCCTCACGATCCCGGGCACCGATGGCCTCGACACCGTGTTGATCTCGCGGGACCAGAAGCACGCCTTCATTGGGGACTACCAGGGCCGTTTGTTCCGGGCTGCACTGGGCGATGCCTGGGGCCAAATCGTCGAGATCAAGCCGTAACCGATAAACTCCGGGGACATGCTTTTGCGGGTCTCCGGGGTTGCCAAATCCTACGGGGCGGACGTCATTCTGGACGACGCCTCGTTCTTTTTGGGTCCCCGCGAGAAGGTGGCCCTGGTGGGCCGCAACGGCACCGGCAAGACCACGCTGCTCAAAATCCTGACCGGCCAGGAAACGGCGGACCAGGGCACCATCACCGCCAGCCCGGGCATGCGGATTGCCTACTTGCGGCAAAACGAGGCCGTCACCCCCGGCTCGACGGTGCGGGCCGAGGCCGAGCGCGGTCTAGGTGAGCGCCTGCACCTGCGCGACCGCTACGAAGAAATTGCGGCTTCATTAGAGCGCGGAACGGCGGAAGAGGGGGCGCTGGAAGAGTTCCACGAACTCGGCGAGCGCCTGGCCGACTTGGAAGCCTTTGGCACCGAAAACGACTTGCGTTCGGTGCTGGACCGGCTGGGTTTCACGCCCGAAGACGACGACAAGAGCACCGATACGCTGAGCGGCGGGCAACGCACGCGCCTGGCCCTGGCCCGGATGCTGCTGGAAGAGCCCGATCTGCTCATCCTGGACGAGCCCACCAACCACCTGGACCTCAGTGCCACCGAGTGGCTGGAAGCCTGGGTGGCGCGCTACCCCGGGGCGGTGCTGCTGGTGAGCCACGACCGCACGTTCTTGGAGCGCACCGCCGAGCGGTATCTCGAAATCCGCGATCGACGAGTCTTTGCCTACGACGGCCCTTACGCGCAGTACCGACGCTTGCGACAGGAAGATTTAGACCGACAAGCCCAAACCGCCGCCCGGCAAGCCGCCGAGATTGCCCAGTTAGATGAGTTCGTGCGCCGGTTCATCAACAGCCAGCGCACTGCCGAAGCCCGCGGCCGGCGCAAGAAGATGGAGCGGCTGATGGCCGAGCAGGTGCAAGCCCCCACCCAGGAGGCGGGCCTGCACTTCGACTTCAGCAAGGTCGCCCGCAGCGGCGACCAGGTTTACGTCTGCGAGAGGTTGCAGGTGGGTTACGACGGCTTGCCTCTGGCCCCCGCCCTCGATTGGACGGTGCGGTACGGCGAGCGCTGGGGCATCATTGGCGAAAACGGGGCCGGCAAATCCACCCTGCTCAAGACGATGGTGGGGGCGCTGGACCCGGTGACCGGAGCCGTGCGCACCGGCAGTGGGGTGAGCCTGGGCTACTTCACCCAGGATGCGGTGCAGTTCGACGGTGAGGACACGCCGCTGGACTACATGGTGTGGGAATGCGGCCTGGATGTGGGGCCGGCGCGGGATGTGCTGGCCAAGTTCTTGTTCACGGGTGATGACGTGTTCAAGCCGATTTCGGCCCTGAGCGGCGGTGAACGGAACAAGCTTCAGTTAGCCGCCCTTACCATCGCGCAGCCGAACTGCTTGGCCCTGGACGAACCCACCAACCACCTGGACATGGACAGTCGTGAGGCCTTGGCCAACGTGCTGAAGCAGTTCCCCGGCACCTTGCTTTTGGTGAGCCACGACCGGTGGCTGCTGGGCCAGCTTGCCGACTCGGTGCTGGATGTGCGCCGGAGCGGTACCCGGCAGTTCTCAGGCGGGTTCGCCGACTACATGAGCCGCCGGGATGACCTGCCCGCCCCGGCCCCCAAGAACGCCAAAGCCGCCCCCACCGAAGCCCCGGCTCCCACGCTCAGCCCCCGCGAACTCAGCAAAGAGATCGGCCGACAGGAGAAAGCGGTGCAAGAAGCGGAGCGCGCCGTGGAGCACTGGGAAGGCGTGGTCGCCCAGATTAACCGCGACCTGGAGAATCCGAACCCGGACGAAGTCGCCGCGCTGTGCGAGCGACATGAAGCCGCCCAAAACGCCCTCGCCCGCGCCATGGACGACTGGGCGGAGTCGGCCGTGCGATTGGCA
>CAZDWU010000050.1:0-2823 GCA_964509165.1 uncultured Chthonomonas sp.
ACGATCTCGGCGGCGGTGTAGGAACTCACGTTGAGCGTGTGGTTCCAGTTGAACTCGCGGTAGCGGAACGTATAGGGCGCGGTCGCGACCACAGTGCCACTGCCGCCGGTGCCGGTATAGAAGATCACCTCGATGTAGTGATCGAAGAACGGATAGTCCTCGTCGTAGCGGCGGATGAGGTTGTCGAAGCGGATTTCATCCTTGTAGGCGCTGCTGCGGTTGCGGTTGACGATCTGCACGCGGTCGCCGTAGCCGTTGCCCCCGTAGCCGAAGCCTCCGCCCGGATCTTGCAGGATGATGCGCGCGCTGCGAGCGTAGCTGGGGATGCCGCGCGTCTCTTCGGGCCAGTCAATATTCACCATCAGGGCTCCGTAACGATCATCACGGAGGGCATTGCAGCCCGAAGCCCCCATCAACGCCACCCCGGCCAAGAGCACGGAGACCATCGCAGTTCGCCCCATCACGGCGGATTTCATAGTGACTATTTTGACGGACGATGGGCGGCGGGGTTTCGCGTTCCGGGGTGGTTCCGTGGGTCAATGGGTGATGAGGGTGATCCGAACTCGCAGATTTACGGTGGTTTTTGGGACCCCACGGTCGTACTCCCGCCATCCCGGGACCCCTTAGCACTCTAGTCCTATCTTTGCTAATCCGGGGCGCAAAGCGGCCGCCCGGGGCGTTAGAATTAGCAGACAGCCCGCGCGAGTGCTAACCCCGTTTTCGGGAGCTCGCACGGGGGAGATCGAGAAAGATATGGCAAACATTCGACCGCTCGGAGACAAGGTCGTCGTGCGTGTGCACGAGGCTGAAGAAAAGAGCGCCGGGGGCATCCTGCTTCCGGACGCCGCAAAGAAGAAGCCGACCCAGGGCACCGTGGTGGCCGTGGGCAACGGGCGCACCCTGGACAACGGCCAGCGCAACACGCTCGCCGTGACCGTGGGCGACAAGGTGCTGTTCAGCAAGTACGGCGGCAACGAAGTGACCGTCGACGGCGAAGAGCTCACCATTCTTGATGAAGACCAGATCTACGCGATCGTGAAGGAGAACTAAAACCCATGCCTGCAAAGACCCTCGCATTTGATGAAGTCGCTCGTCGTGCCCTTGAACGGGGCGTGAACAAGGTGGCCGACGCCGTGAAGGTGACGCTTGGCCCCAAGGGACGCAACGTGATCCTGGACAAGAAGTGGGGCAGCCCGACCATCACCAAGGACGGCGTGACCGTGGCCAAGGAAGTGGAACTGGAAGACCCCTACGAAAACATGGGCGCCCAGCTGTGCAAGGAAGTGGCCAGCAAGACCAACGACGTGGCCGGGGACGGCACCACCACCGCGACGGTGCTGGCGCAATCCATCCTGAACGAAGGCCTGCGCTACGTGGCCGCCGGGGGCAACCCGATTGCGGTGAAGCGCGGCATTGACAAGGCCGTGGAAGCCGTGGTGGCCAACATCAAGGCGACCGCGCAGCCGGTGAAGGACAAGGAGCAGATCGAGTTCGTGGCCACCATTGCGGGCAACGACAACGAGATTGGCAAGCAAGTGGCCGAAGCCATGGACAAGGTCGGTAAGGACGGCGTTATCACGGTGGAAGAGAGCAAGGGCCGCGAGACGAGCCTGGAAATCGTGGAAGGCATGCAGTTCGACCGCGGTTACATCAGCCCGTACTTTGTGACCGACCCCGAGCGCATGGAAGCAGTGCTGGAAAATCCGCTGATCCTCATTCACGAGAAGAAGATCAGCAGCGCGCAAGACCTGCTGCCGTTCCTGGAAAAGGTGGCGCAAGCCCGCCGCCCGATCATCCTGCTGGCCGAAGACATTGAAGGCGAAGCCCTGGCGACCGTGGTTCTGAACAAGATTCGCGGCGTGCTGCAGATCGCCGCCGTCAAGGCCCCGGGCTTTGGCGAGCGACGCAAGGCGATGCTGGAAGACATTGCCATTCTCACCAAGGGTTCGTTCATCAGCGAAGATCTCGGCACCAAGCTCGAGAACGTCACCATTGACATGCTGGGCACCGCCAAGAAGGTCGTCATCACCAAGGAAGACACGACGATCATCGAAGGCGCCGGCAGCAAGGACGAGGTGATGGGCCGCATCAGCCAGATCAAGGCGCAGATGGAAACCACCGAAAGCAACTACGACCGCGAAAAGCTGCAGGAACGCCTGGCCAAGCTGAGCGGCGGCGTGGCCGTGATCAAGGTGGGTGCCAGCACCGAAACCGAACTGAAGGAGAAGAAGCACCGCTACGAGGACGCCCTGAGCGCCACCCGTGCGGCCGTGGAAGAAGGCATCGTCCCGGGCGGCGGCACCACCCTGCTGCGCAGCCAGTCCGTGCTGGACGCGCTGAACGCCGAAGGCGATGAACTGACGGGCGTGAACATCGTCCGCCGCGCGCTGGAAGCTCCCATCCGCCAGATCAGCGAGAACGCCGGCCTGGAAGGCAGCGTGATTGTGGAACAGGTGCGCAGCGCCAAGGCCGGGATCGGCCTGAACGCCGCCACCGGCGAAATGGTGGACATGGTGGCCTCGGGCATCGTGGACCCGGCCAAGGTGACCCGCAGCACGCTGATGAATGCGGCCTCGATTGCGGGCCTGATGCTGACCACCGAAGCCATGGTGGCCGAAAAGCCGGAGAAGAAGAAGGCTCCGGCCGGCGCGCCGGGCATGGATGACATGGACTTCTAAAGTCCGGTCACTCACGGTTAAGCAAAACGAAGAGAACCCCCTGGGCCGTGGCCTGGGGGGTTCTTTTTGTGTTTGCCGGGGGTTACTCGGGTGGTGTATCGGCGCGGCGGATGGTCTGCTCGATGGCTTCCCAGCGGTGGCCGTC
>CAZDWU010000050.1:2923-15516 GCA_964509165.1 uncultured Chthonomonas sp.
GTGGTGTATCGGCGCGGCGGATGGTCTGCTCGATGGCTTCCCAGCGGTGGCCGTCCAGGGTTTCGGGCTCCGGAGCGGTGCGCGCTTCTTGAACCAGGTTGAGCAGGCTCACAATGGCGTCGAACGCCTGCTGGCAGCGGGGGCACCCCTTGAGGTGTTGCCGCGCGTAGGCCAGCCAGAGACCGTGCTTCTCGCCCCGGGCCATGCGGTTGAGGGCGGCGCTCATGTGCGAGCAGGGCTTGATGACCTTTTCCATCAGAACTTCACATCCATTTCGGGTCGTAGGCGCAGCAGGGCATTGGCCAGGGCCACCCGGGCGCGGCTGAGGCGGCTCCGCACGGTGCCCGTGGGCAGGTCCAGCACGGCGGCAGCCTCTTGGTAGCTCATTTCTTCCAGGTCAACCAGCGCAATGATGGCACAGTGGTCTTCGCTGATCTCGTTCATCCCTTGGCGCAGCCACTCCATGCGGTCCAGGTGCTCCAGCCGCTGCTGAGGTTGCTGCATGGGGTCGTGATCGGCGGGTTCGTGGAGTTCGTCCAGTTCGTCCGTCTTGCGTTTGCTTTCTCGTCGTCGCCAGTTGAGAAAGGCGTGGGCGGTGGCTTGCCGCAGCCAACTTTCCGTGCCCGGGCCGATCTCCAGGCGTCCGGCTTTCACCATTTCCCACCCCTTCAGCACGGCCTCTTGCACCAGGTCTTGGGCGATTTCCCGTTGGCCGGCCATGCGTTGGGCCATGCGAAGGAGCCGGGGTTCGGCCTGACGGACCAACTGCAAGAATTGATCAGGAGCGGCGGGCGAGGGCCTCATCGAGCCTCTTGGCGCGGCCAGGCACGGCGGTCCGGACATCCGCATAAGCGGCGGTAACGGGGCGTCAGCATCCACACAGCATAAAGTCTCCGGCCGGGTCGAGAGTTCCGCTCAGTCCCGCTCTTTTTGAAGATCGCGACCTCGGACCGATCGTTTTGAACCCAAGGGAACCGCCGGCAAGCCCCGTGACTTGTTCCGGTGAGTCGGCTTTGCCCCGGCTCGGAGTTCTTCCATGAAACGATACACCCTTCTCGCGATGGCGGTTTTTGCCACTCATCTGGCCATGGCTCAACAGCAAGTTGAAGTCCGCATCACCAACCTGTCCCCTTCGGGCGGCACCTTCCTCACGCCGATGTGGTTCGGCTTCCACAACGGCAACTTCGATATGTTCAGCGAGGGCGGCGCGGCTTCGGCGGGCGTTGAGCGCATTGCCGAAGATGGCAACCCGATGGCCTTGGGCATGGAGTTTGCCATGAGCGGCCAAGGGAGCGTCGGCGGCGTGCTGAATGGAATCGGCCCGATTGCCCCGGGGGCGACGACGTCCCGAGTGGTGACCTTGCCCAACGATCCGAGTTCGCTTTACTTCTCGTTCATGAGCATGGTCATCCCCAGCAACGATGCCTTCATCGGCAACGATGACGCTCGGGCGCACCGCCTGCGCAACGAACTGGGCAACTGGATCGGCGCGGACTTTGTGGTGCTGGGCACGGGTGTGCTGGATGCGGGCACCGAGGTGAACGACGAAATCCCGATGAACACGGCGTTTCTGGGGCAGAGCAGCCCCAACACGGGCACGCCGGAGAACGGGGTGGTGCACCGGCACCCGGGCTTCATCGCCGGGGGCAATATCCTGACAAACACGCAGTTCATGAACGCGGACTTCACGCAGCCGAACTACCAAGTGGCGCGCATCACGGTGACGGCGGTGCCGGAGCCGGCTTCGATGATCGCTCTGGGCGGCGCGGCCCTGGCGCTCATCTCTCGCCGCCGCCGCAAGTAAGCTCGGCCAAGACCTAAGGCAGAGTCCTTATGAACCCGGGAGGGGCGGGCATTGTTTGGCGTAGGCTGAACATATGCCCGAACTCCCCGAGGTTGAAGCCGCCCGCCGGATGATTGACAGTGCCCTCACCGGGCGGGTGCTGACGGAAGTAGTGGCCCGGCCGGATGACATCGTCTTTGAGGGCGTGCCCCCCGAGGCCACGGTGGCGCGGCTTATGGGCCAGACCGTGCGGGGCACCGGCCGCCGGGGCAAGTTTATGTGGCTGGAGCTGGACGAGGGCGTGCTGTTCTTGCACCTGGGGATGACCGGGGCGATTCTGGATTTGACCCCCGGGCGAGAGCGCAATGTGAACTACTACCGGGTGCGCGCCGAGGCGGTGCCGGGTGAAGAGCCGCGCTTCTTGAAGCTAGAACTGCGCGCGGATGACCGGCGCATTGCCTTTGTGGATGGGCGGCGTTTGGGTCGCATTTGGAGCGCGGAAACGCCGGAATCTTGCTCTCGCTTTTCTGCGCTTGGCCCGGATGCGCACTTGGATTTGCCCGAAGCCGCGACTTGGGCGACGATGCTGGGGCGGCGCAAGGCTCCCATCAAGGCGCTGTTGCTGGACCAGAAGTTTTTGGCCGGCATCGGCAACTACCTGGCGGACGAGGTGCTGCTGGTGGCGCGGGTGCGCCCGGATCGGGCGGCGGCGAGCCTTAATGCGGCGGAAGCCGAGGCCCTGCGGGTGGCCATCCGTGACGTGGTGGGGCACGCCGTGGCAGTGGATGCGGATTACGAGAAGTTCCCGCCGGAGTGGCTGTTCCACGTGCGGTGGGGCGGCGGCAAGGGCGCTGACCTGTGGCAAGGGCATGAGCTACGCCGGGACACGGTGGGCGGGCGCACCACGGCCTGGGTTCCGGACTTGCAGAAGTAGGAGCTAGGGTTGCGCTGCCCGGTAGAGGGGCCGCATTTTGAAATACACCGGCACCAGCAAGACGAAAAAGAGGAAGTAGCAGAAGCCCAAACCAAAGAAAACTTGCGGGCCACGCCCGGTGAATATCCCAAAGATGGCATTAAACACGCCGCAGAGGCCGATAACAAAAAAGCCGTAAAGAAACTGCCAAAAACCTGGCCGTATTGGTTTCCCTTGCACATCCATCTTTGGCCTGAACAAAGCCGACGCGAAGACCAATGCAACAAGTCCAGTTACGAGAAACACGGCGATTTGAAGTAGATCCGGTTGAGCGGGTCCTTCTTTCCACGCATTCCAACCGGATACAGCGAAGACAATGAGGGGGAAAACCGCAAATCCGACGAGGAGGACGTTGGCAAGGAACCATGGGTACGAAGGCGTCGGAGCGGTCTCAACCGCGGATTCCGGAGGATTGCTGTGCCCTGAATCGTTCATGGTTGAGTTGATTGGGAGGATGATTCGGTAAGCCGGTAGACCTCTCGCATCTTGGCCATCACCGGGAAAACCGCCGCCCCCAAGCCCAGGGCCGCCGCCGACAAACCGATGTAAACCTCGTAGCCCCGCCCCAAGAACACGCCGACCAGTCCGTTGACCTCGCACAGCGCCCCCATAACAATGAAATGGGACTGCAATTGGTCAAACGGCATCAGAACCCGCTGGCCTTGCTCGTTGAACTTAGGCTTCACCACCTTGGTCATGAAAACCGGAAGCGCAATCCCGGTCGCAACAAACACCGCGGCCTGGACGATGTTGAGCCCCACCGGCTCCTTCGCCAAGGCCGGCTGCCCCACAAAGAAAAGCAGCAATCCCAAGAGCGGGAAGTTAGAGCCCACGATGAAATACAGCTGCAGCCACCGCTGCGGCGAACTTTGAATCAACCGACTACCACCCCCACTCGCGGAGTTGCACCAGGCACAGGCGGCAGCACTCCAGCGGGGTGCGGTCGCCGTATTGCTCTTGCTCCACCACGTAGGTTTCCACCCCAGCGGCGGCCGCCGCCTCTCGCACATCCATCCACGGCACCTGGCCCTCGCCGATCACGCGCCCATCGAACGGATACTCCTTAAGGTGCAGCGCCCGGCACCGCGCGCCCAGCTTGCGAATGCCTTCCACCGGGTCGGCGCCCGCGTGGCAAGCGTTGGCGGTGTCCCACTGCATCACAAAGGCTTCGGGAGTGTTGGCCGTAAAGATGTCCCACGCGCTCAGGCCACCCGCCAAGGGCTTCACGTCTGCATCGTGCACGTGGAACCCCGTGCGTAGCCCGTGCGCCTGCAGAGCCGACTGGATCCGGGTGAACTCGGCGGCCGTGGCCAGGGCTGCCTCAGCGGAGTTGCGCGCGTCCTCGGGCACCCAGGGGATGAGGGCGAGGTCGGTGCCCAGGGTGCGGTGCAGGTCCACCGTGGCGGCCAGATTCTCCTCAGCAAAGGCATCCATCATGGTGTGGGTTCCGCTGCAGGTCAGGCCCACTTCGTCCATGCGCCGACGCACGGCCTCGGGGTCGTGCCCGTGCAAGCCGGCAAACTCCACCGCCGCATAGCCCATGTCGGCCACTCGCGCCAGCGTATCCATCAGGTCGGCTTTGGCATCGTCGCGAAGGGAATAGAGCTGGAGAGAAAAGGCCGTTGACATTCCGACGGTGTTTACCCGCCCGGAGTCCTGAATTTGTGCGCCGAATGGACGGGACTTGCAACATCAAAGGGGCCGAATCCGAATACCATGAGGACAATATCCATGTTGGAAATGCCGCAACACAGTCCCGGGGCGGCCCCCTGGACCAAGCTTGATGAAAAGGTCAAGCGAGTTTGGCGCTGGGGAGCCTTCCTTGGCCCCCTCTTTTTCCTCGTTCCCGGCCTCGGCATTGCCTTTGCGATTGAGCGCAAGCGCGACTTGCCCGTGCCGCTCACTTTTCTCGTCGTGGGGGCTTACGTACTGATTGCGATCATCTCGTTCGTCTTGGTGGATAAGAAGTTCGAAGCGTGGCGCTACCGGATCACGGAAGAAGATATCGCCACCCGCAGCGGCATCTTTTGGCGGAACAAGCGCTACGTCGGGCGTCACCGGGTGCAACACGTGGACGTGACGGCCGGCCCCATCCAGCGCGCTCTTGGTCTTGCGGAGATCAAGGTTTACGTGGCGGGCGGGGAAGCCGCCAGCATCCCCGGCCTGACCGAGCACGAAGCCGAGCGCATCCGCCAAACGCTCCTCCGTCAAGATAAGGTGCCGACCGTGGCCCCGGCCCCGCCGCTCCCGCCGCAAGGTCTATGATCGAAGGCGAATTTCTGAGAGTGCACCCCAGCACGATCCTCATCGCGCTGGTAGAGCAAATCCGGCGGATGATGGGGGTGATTATCCTCCTCCTCATCTCCACCTTCACCGCCCGGGAAGGTGACCCCAACGAACTTTTGTTCGGGGGATTGGGCTTCATCGCCGTCATCTTTGCCGCCATCCAGTACTTCTCGTTTGGCTACCGCGTGGTGGGCGACCACCTCGAAACCAAGTCCGGCATTTTGGGTCGGCATGTCCGCATCGTGCCGCTGGCGCGCATCCAAAACGTGAATATCACCCGTACCTGGGTGCACCGGATTCTGGGCCTGGTTGAACTGCAGATTGAAACGGCTAGCGGCGCCGGCGCCGAGGTTAAGATTGGGGCCCTGCAAGAGCCGGACGCCCACCGCCTGAAGGAACAGCTGACGGGCATCACAGCCCCCAGCGAGGTGTTCGCCGCCCCGGCCCATGCGGTGCATTACCGGGCTAGTGTGCGCGATCTGATCTTTGCGGGGATGACGGAGAACCGGGCGTTCGTCATCGTGGCGTCCGCGTTTGGTCTCATGGCTTTCACTCCCGGAGGCGATGACGCCATCATCGATGCCCTGGTGGATTGGGTGAAGGGCCACGGCTACGACGCCATGCCGTGGTGGGTGTACGCCCTGGGCTTGCTGGCTTTCTTCTTGCTGGGCTGGATTTTGTCCATCATCTTCACACTCGTCCAGTTCTGGGGGTTTGAACTCAGCGAGCACGACGGCAAACTGCGCCGCCAATACGGGCTCATCAACACGTTTGAGAACGTGGTGCCCCGTGGCCGGATCCAAATCGTCCGGTCCACGCAGAGCTTTGTGCAGAGTTGGTTTGGCTATTCCAAGCTCCATGCGGAAACGGCGGGCTCGTTTGTGCTCAATGAGCAAGGCGGCAAGACTCTGCTCGCGCCGCTTGTGTTGGGCAAGGACCAAGCTGCTCTCAAGCAGTTGGCGCTGTCTGGTCGAGACATTCGGCACTTGGATTGGCACGCCATCCCTCGCCGAGCCTTTTGGGTGCACTGGCGCTGGTCGGCCCTGGTGGGCTTGGCCATCGGCGCGGGCGTGGGTTACCGCTGGGAGTGGCTTTGGGGCGCGGGCGTGGCGGCGATCTGGTTGCTGCTCTCCGCCTGGGGGCAGGCCATGGCCGTGCGCCGCTCGGCCTTTGCCGTCAACGATGAACTGGTGGCGGGCCGCAAGGGTTGGCTATTGCACCAAGTGGAGTACCTACCGCTGGCGCGCATCCAGGCGGTGAACATCGATACTTCGCCCTTCCAGCGTCGTTTGCGGCTGGCCACGGTCACCTTGATCTCGGCGGCAGTGTCGCCCAGTGGGCGCACGGTCGTGTTGCAAGATATGGAGGCGGCGGAAGCCGAGGAACTGGCGGATCGCGTATTCCGTCTTAGTCAAGAGCAGGCCCGGGATGAGCAAAGTGAAGTCTAAGTGCAAATCGGCAGGAGTTCTCGGCATGGCCGTGCTCGTCGCGGTCTTCGTTGCCGGTTGCAATTCCGCTTCGACCAAGGGCAAATGGGTGATGGCGAACCAGGCCATTGGTAGCGCGGCCGATGCCCCGCCCGAAATCATCTCCGGCATGGAGCTGGAACTGCTGAACAACGGCCGCTTCAAGATGACCGGCTTCCCGCCGCTGGAGGGCACCTACACCGACAGCAACGGCACTCTCACCCTCAAGCCCACCGAGAAGCGCGCGCCCACCTACAAACTGGTGTGGGAGAAGGACCGCTACCGGCAGGAAGAGCCCAAGCTGAACGCCCCCACCTTTTGGGTCCGTCCGCCAGAACCCGCCCCGGCCAAGAAGTAGGCCCGAGGGGGCGGTTTAGGCCCTGATTTGGGACCTTGGGGGAGGCAAAACGGGCCTTCTCTAGGCCCCCATTTGGGATTTCGCAAATCGTTCGATTTATTGCAACACGAGGAGGAAACAAATCGTGTTTACCATCGGCGATATCCTTGCCACTGTTGCCATTGCTTTTGGCTCTGGTCTTGTCATCTGGGCTCTTGGGCTCACCATGACCCTGCTGTTCCCGGAAACAGCGCGGCGGGCGGCCCAACACATTGAGCGTCGCCCCGGCAAGTCGTTCCTGTGGGGCGTCATGGCCATCGTCCCGCTCTTGGTGCTCATCATCGTACTGGCGGCCATTCCGTCCCCGATCACGCGCGCTTTGGCGGCGGTGGTGGCATGCGGCGGTTTGGTCTTCGCGACTCTGGGCCTGGGGGGCCTGGGGTGGCTGGTGGGCGACCGCATGCACTCGGCGGCTCCGGAACTCGGTTGGCTGCAAGCGCGAAGCAAGGGCCTGGCGGTGGTGACCATCGTCGGCATGGCCCCGGTGGTGGGGTGGTTCTTTACCGCGCCCATCATGCTGATCCTCTCCCTGGGGGCCGCCACGCGGGCCCTGAGCCGTGCGGATCGTGAGGAGGCCACGTGGCCGACCGCACAGGTGTAACCCGGCGCGAAGCGCTCACCCTGGGGTCCTTGACCCTGGGGGGAGCGGCCCTCTTGGCCACGGGTTGCCAAGGTGTCGGTCAGTGGATTGCGGGCGAAGCCGCGGTCTCGGCCCGCACCGTCAAAGACGACCCGGCCGCCCGGCTGATTGACCGGTTCGGATACGGACCTCGTCCCGGCGACCTGGAGCGCATTGCCCAAGACGGGGAAGAGGCCTGGATCAAGACTCAGCTCCAACCGGGCGAAGAAGACCTGGCCACCCGCACCCGGATTGAGACGATGGCGATCTATCGCCTCTCGCCCTATGATCTGCGGGATTGGCCGGAAAACCGCGTGGTGGACATGCTGCAAGATGCAGTCATCATCCGCGCCGTGAACTCGCCGTGGACGCTCCGCGAGCGCATGGTGGGGTTCTGGATGGACCACCTCAACGTGTACGCCCGCAAGGGCATCGCGGCTTACCGACTGCCGCACTACGAGCGGGATGTCATCCGAGCGCACGCCATGGGGAGCTTCCACGACCTCATCCGGGCCAGTGCCCACCACAGTGCGATGCTGGTGTATCTGGACCAGCAGAACAGCACGGCCGCTCAGCCGAACGAGAACTACGCTCGGGAACTGATGGAACTCCACACGTTGGGGGTCTACGGGGGCTACACGCAAACGGACGTGATGGAGGTGGCGCGCTGCTTCACCGGTTGGGTGGAAGAACGCGACATGCTGCGCCCCAAGGGCAAGGTCAAGTTCGTGGAGAGTCTGCACGACGACGGCGAAAAGCGCGTGCTGGGCGTCACGATCCCGGCGGGTGGCAAGCAGAAGGATGGTGAGCGGGTGCTCGACATCGTTCTGGAACACCCGGCCACGGCGCGTCACATCGCGGGCAAGCTGGCGTACTTGTTCACCGGCGAGGAGAAGGACAGCCTGGTGGCCAAGCTCGAGCGGGAGTACAAGGCCACCAAGGGCGACATCCCGACGATGATCAAGACGATCTACGACGAAGGCAGCTGGCGCACGGCGCCGCCGACGGGCAAGCGCCCCTTTGACTACGTGGTCTCTTCGCTCCGCGCCTTGGATGTGGATTGCGATGGTGGGGCACCCTTGCGGACGGCCTTGCGCCGGATGGGCCAACCCACGTGGGAATGGCCGATGCCGGACGGCTACCCGACGGAAACCGAGGCCTGGCAAGGCTCGCTGTTGGCGCGCTGGAACTTTGCCTACGACCTCGCCGGGGGCATGAAGGGCGCGGGCAAGCCCGTGGATCAGCTGAAGCGATGGGAGGGCGATGTGGCGGAGCAAGCCGTGCAAGCCGTGTTCCACCGCACCAGCCAGTCGCTGGGCGCCGATGACTTGATGAGTGTCCTGCGGGGCATCCCTGACCTCGACCCGCGTCGGGCGCTCGCGCTCGCGCTGGCCTCACCGGAGTACCAGTGGAAATGAATCAAGACCTTTGCTATTGCGATGGTCGGGGCGGCTTAGATCGCAAGGCCCCCACCGTCTCTCGGCGCGGCTTTTTGGCCGGGGCGATCGGTGCGCTGGGGCTCAGCTCGGCGCTGGGCGAGATCGTGGTGGATCCGAACCGGAGCCGCAACGATGTGCTGGTGGTGGTGTTCTTGCGCGGCGGCGCCGACGGGCTCAGCCTGGTGGCACCCTATGCGGAAGACAACTACTACCGCGCCCGCCCCACCCTGGCGGTGCGGAAGCCGGGGCGAGAAGCGAACACGCTGCTCGACCTCAACGGCTTCTTCGGGCTCAACCCGGCCCTGAGTGCCCTCATGCCGTACTACGAGGACAAGTCCATGGCGATCGTGCATGCCACGGGGTCGTTGGATGAGTCGCGGTCGCACTTCGAGGCGATGTCCGCGATGGAACGGGGTCGCGCCCGGGCCACTGACGGCGAGGGTGGGGGGTGGTTGGCCCGGCACCTCGCGGTCACGCCCGGTGCTTCGTCGCCGTTCCGCGCGGTGGCGTTTGACGCGATGTTGCCGGAGTCATTGACGGGGGCCTCCTCGGCGATGGCGATTGAGAACATCGACTCATTCCGGTTGCAAAACGATGAGGACCAAGCCTATCGCAAGGCGTTGGCGGCCCTCTACGCTGGGGGTGGTGACCCCTTTGCGAAGAGCGGCCGGGAAACCCTGCGCTTGCTGGATGTCCTGCGCGAGAAAGGGGCCAGCACCCCGGAGACCCGGACCGGCGTGACCTACGCCGAGAACGGGTTCGCGCAGGCGCTGAGGCAAGTCTCGTTCCTCATCAAGCAGGACATCGGTCTGGAGATCGCGTGTGTGAGTAGCTACGGCTGGGATACGCACGTGGCCCAGGGCACCAACGAAGGTTGGCTCCCCACGCTGCTCCGTGACCTTGGCAACGGCCTCGACGCCTTCATGAAGGACCTCGGGCCGGAAACCAAGCGCGTGACGGTGGTGGTGCAAACAGAGTTCGGCCGCCGGGTGGATGAGAACAGTGGGTTCGGGACCGACCACGGTCGGGGCGGGGCGCTGTTTGCACTCGGCGCGGGCGTGCAAGGCGGCAAGGTCTTCGGCGAATGGCCGGGACTGAGCAAGGAGATCCTGGAAGGCCCGGGTGACCTGCCGGTAACCACCGACTACCGCAACGTGCTGGCCGAAGTGCTGGAGCGCCGCCTGGGCAACCAGCAAACGGCGCAGGTGTTCCCAAACCACCGGCTCCAGCCGATTGGGATCATCGCTTAAGTTGAGCGCGGGCCGTAAAGGGCGTGGAACGCCACGACGGCCCCGCTGACATGGACATTCAGGCTCCGGCCTTTGCCGCCCATGGGGATGTACACCGCCGCGTCGCACTGGCGCAGCACCCGGTCGTACATCCCCTTTTCTTCGTTGCCCAGCACCAGGCAGGTGCGGGCAGGGAAGTCGTACTGCGTGTAGGGGACGGCCCCCTCGGCGATCTCCACGGCGACAAGAGTCCACCCTTCGGCCTTGAGTTTGGAGATGGCCTCGTCGTGTCGTTCTTGCTGTTCCCAGGCCACCCGGCGGTGGTTGCCCATGCTCGTCACGTGGATCTGCGGGTGCGGCGGGGCAGGGGTCTTGCCCGTAAGCACCATGCGCACGGCCCCGCAAGCATCGGCCACGCGGAACATGCCCCCTACGTTGTACGGGTCATCCCAATCTTGGAGCAGGAAGGCGAGTTCGACCTGCGGCTGATGGGCGGCTTCGGCCTCGCGCATGAGCTTGCGCACCTCCATCTTGCCCCGCAGGGTCCTCAGTTCACCGTCGGCCAATGTTCTCCTTCAGCCAGGCTTGCAAGGGATTGTCGTGGGCTTGCTTCATCAAGTCGTCCAGGGGTTCGGTTTTCATTGCCCAGCGCATCACTTGGTGGGGCATGCCCTGTTCTTGGATGGGCGAGAGGGCCGGAGGCCAGTCCAGGCTTTCCAGGTTCGCGGGGGCATCAGGCCCCAGCCAGAGCCACTGGGGTTGGTCAGAGAGGAGGCTCATTAACTTCTCCACGGCCTCGGCAATCAGTTGGGGGCCGGGGGTTTCTTGGTCAATGGGGACTTCGAGCAGAGTTCGGGTGCGGGGGCTGAGCTGGTCGGGCGGAGTGGGTTGGTTGGGGTCTCCTCGCCGTAGTTCGAATACGGAACGCGGAGTTTCCGCCTCCAGGTCAAGTTCCAGGGGGCGTGTGCCCTTCATCCGGCGGGCCGTGCCTTCATCCACCATCAGCAGGCCGATTTCCGCATCTTCCAGCATCTCGGCGGGATCATTCGACGATCGAAACCGGTGTCGGCTCCCCGCCGCACCATCATTCAAGGTGCGGGCCAGGAGATCGGCGAGGTCGAGGCGCTCCTCGTGAGCGTCGTAGAGCCGCAGTTCCCATTCCTGATCCTCTAGAGTGATGAGGGTGGCCAAGGCTGGCGCACTCACCAACACGTTCCCTGCGCCCAGCAGGCTCACCACCGTTCTTGCCACGCCCCTAGTCTACGCAAGGCAAGCCGCTCTTGTGACTGGTATCCTCAGAAGGACTCGCCCATGGACATTTTTGAAGAAGGCGCCGCCTCGCTAGAAGGCGGGCTTCTCTCGCTCGAATTCACGCAGGCTGGGCGGATCAGCAAACTTTGGGCGTACGATCCCGCGCTCCCCGACGAAGGGGAAGATTTCCAGTTCTGCTTGCCCACCGTCACCTTTGGCGAAGAGACTTCGGATAGCTACCTGCCCGGCACCATCTTGATTGGGGCGCGCACGGGGCCAGACCAACCCTGGATTGTCAGCCGCAATTCCGAGGCGCAAAACACCTTCAATCTCGAAGATGCGGTGTCGGGCGAAGATCAGCGTATCCGGTTTGACTACTCCTTCCCGTTCCTCGATGATATCGAGGCGAGCGGCACTTTCTACGAGGTCTTGCAACCCTATCCCCAGATCATCTGGGATGTTGAGATCCGCAACACGGGCCGGCAAACTCTGGAGATCGGGGAAGTCGGTTTTCCCTTGGCGTTTAACACGCTTTACGACGGCTTTGGGTGGAGCGACGAGCAACTCGAAAAGCTGTGGGCGAGCCGGGTCTACGTGCACAAGTTCATCGGCGGGGCCAGCAGTTGGCTGTTTGCCCAGCGTATGACGGCGCAGCCGCCGGGCCTGCTCGTGTACCCGGGAGATGACACCTCGTGGGAGTTCTTCGCCAGTGTGCCGGGTTCGCTCTCTACGCCCTTCCAGTGGGAAGGCATCCCGGTGGTATACGCCCACAGCCGCGCCACTATCGAACGGGAGCAGTGGCCCGAGTGGATGAACGGGCACACCTCCTTGATCCTGGAACCAGGGGATAAGCGCACCTTCCAAATGCGCCTCACCAGTATCGAAAGCGACCGAGTGGATGGCATCAGCCAGACCCTGGCCAGCGTGGGCCGGCCGGTGCAACGTTTGCTGCCCGGGGCGGTGGTGCCGACGGGGGTCGGCATTGGCGTGGAGATCAACCGCACGCCGACCCGCATTGTCGCGGACCGGCCGGTGCAAGTGGACACGGACATCGACGAGGAAACCGGGTTCCTGCTGGTGCGTAGCGACCAACCGGGGCCAGTGCGCCTGAGCATTGACACTTCGGCGGGTACCAGCTATTGCCACCTGT
>CAZDWU010000051.1:0-5018 GCA_964509165.1 uncultured Chthonomonas sp.
AGCCGCTCGGGGGTGTTGCCGCCGTAGGGGCGGAACGGGTCCCACACCACCATGTCGCGCTCGGGGTCGAACCCCATACGCCAGGCCGTGTTACGCCCCAGGTGCTGGTCGGGAAAGAAGAGCACCTTCTCGCCCTGGGTCAGCGCCCATTCCAGGGCCTGCCGGGCGTTGGTGCTGGTGCACACGGTGCCGCCGTGCTCACCCACAAAGGCCTTGAGGTTCGCCGCGCTGTTGATGTAGGTGACGGGCACCACCGCGTTGGCCCCCCGGGGCTGGGCGGGGTCGGCGTGGGCGCTGAGCGGGGCGGCGACATCCCCCAGCACTTCGCTGATCTGCCGCCAGGCGTTGCGCACCTGGAAGATGTTGGCCATATCGGCCATGCTGCAGCCCGCCGCCAGGTTGGGCAGGATGACGATCTGGTTGTCGGGGGTCAGAATGTCGGCGCTTTCGGCCATAAAGTGCACGCCGCAAAAGACGATGAACTCGGCTTCGGGGTGCAGGTTGGCGTCCTTGGCCAGCTTGTAGCTGTCGCCCCGGTAGTCCGCGTGGACGATGATCTCATCCCGCTGGTAGTGGTGCCCCAGAATCACCAGTCGCTTGCCCAGGGCGGCCTTGGCCGCACGGATGCGGGCGGCGGCCTGCTCATCCGTCAGTTGGGCGTATTCGGTCGGGAGGGGAGCCTGGTACATCGGGCGAACCTGCTGTACTTGAGTATACGGCGCGCCCGGGGGTGGCGGTCCCCGGTGCCTAGCCTTCCGGATTAGTTCTCAGCAGGGAGGTAGCCGCGCTCTTGCAGCAGCCGAAGCGGGAGGTACACGCCGTAGCCCTGGGTGGGGACGGTGCCGGGCAGGGTCACGAGTTCGTTGTTGATGTGGATGCGGTCCGCGCCGGGGTAGATCCGGATGAGGTCATCGCCGATGCGGACGTCCGCGCGGGCAGGCTCCAGGCTGATGGTGAAGTTCCAACCCCGGTGACGGCTGAGCTCATTCATGTCCACGTAGACGTTCTGGTCTTTGTCGACCTTGGTGACCACCTCTCTCCCGGAGACGCGCTGGATATTGTCAACGAAACTCCATTTACCTTGGTTTGCGCTGTCGTACCAACGCATTAAGGCTGCTTGTGGGCTCCTTAATTCATCTTCTGACTGGCCCCAGTCGCTATTTCTCCCTTGGTTTCCAACGGGCATCCAAGAGAAATTTGTGACAAACCCATCGCTAGCTAGGAAACTGTCTGAAGCCGACTGAATCGACTCACCTACTTTGCAGTGTCGAAGTTGAATCGCGACTGAATCCTGATCAGGAACCACCAATCGTCCCGCTGGACCTTGATCTAAAAAGGGCGACTGCGTGCCGATAGGTGCACGGGCGCTCAAGAAGTACCTGTTTTCATAGATCTCTAGAGCAGACGCTTGGACCTGGCTATAGGAAATCAAGAATTTCGCTCTTCGATCATCGCGTAAGTACGTTTCGCTTACTGTAAACCCTGTACCTGTAGCATGGATATCGTATCGCCTTTCAAATCTATCCACAATGGAGAATCCATTCTTAGCCAAGACTGACTCGAAAGGTGTGGCTTTGGCCGCCGAACATAGAAGCATAAGTGAGAGCATTACAGTAATCCTACTACATTGTAGCTTGTCGTATCTCGAATTTCTGAAATCGGGCTACTGGATCCAACGGTAACCTGCTTGAAAGGGATTGATAGAATTACTATTTCACTGTCTCCCGGCAAACCGCTTCAATCGGCCCGGCCGGCGTGGTCATGGCAAATAAGAGCGGAATCAATTCAAGTCACCCTTCTCATAAGACAACCGAATCAGCTCGTCCGAAGTTCCGAAGGAACCTACCCTTCGTCCGGCAAATAGCCGCGCTCTTGCAGCAGCCGGAGTGGGAGGTAGACGCCGTAGCCTTGGGTGGGGACGGTGCCGGGAAGGGTCACGAGTTCGTCGTTGATGTGGATGCGGTCCGCGCCGGGGTAGATCCGGATGAGGTCATCGCCGATGCGGACGTCCGCGCGGGCGGGCTCCAGGCTGATGCTGAAGTTCCAACCCCGGTGACGGCTGAGCTCGTTCATGTCCACATAGGGCACTTCATCGTCCCCGATCCGGACCACAACACCATTCCCCATCATCCGGAACTCTTGATCCGCAAACAAGACCTTGCCCGTGTGCTCGCTGTTGTGCCACCGGGTGAGAGAAACGACGTTCATTTGCAATGACTTATCTGCTCTCGTCCCGAAGTTTAAGGACTCCCCAGGCTTCCTGAACCGCTCCCAATGAAAGTCTGTTTTCGCGTGACTCCCGACAAGGATGTTGGTCGGAAGAAGGTCTGAAATCGTCCAAACCGACTGCACGGGCTGACCTTCCACGAGGCCGGCGAAACGAATCAACGCCGAGTTACCCTTGACCGACACCACAACACCAATCGGTGCTTGATCAAGGGCCGCCAAGTTGAATCGAGCACCGCCAGGATGCACGGAAATGGCATTCATACTATCGATCAGCCGATGAAACTCGCTGCTCGCATTGCCATTGTGCCCGCCGCTGCTGAGAGCTATCTGATGACCTTGTTCGCCACACGACAGCCGAGATAGCCAACCGCCCTCACGACGATTCGCCCCGTAATGAGCCACGCGGAAACCATGCTGGTGCGCCAACGCCTCGAATGGTGTCCGGGGCGCCGCCACGAAGGCCAGAGCCAGTGCCACCGCCGCCATCAGAACAACTCGCGCAGCGGACCCGTGCTATCGCCCAGCCTCTCCACCGGCACGCCCACGCGCCCCAGCATCGAAACGTACAGATTGCTCATCGGCGTGCCCTGCTGATACACCAGGTGCCGCCCGGTGCGCAGTGTCCCCCCGGCGCGCCCCGCCACAATCGTCGGCAGGTCGTCGTGGTTGTGGCGGTCGCCGTTGCTAATCCCCGCCCCGTACACCAGCATAGTGTTGTCCAGCAGGGTGCCGTCGCCATCCTCGGTGGTCGCCATGCGCTCCAGGATGTACGCCAGTTGCTGGGTATGGAAGATGTCAATCAGCTGCTTCTTCCGCACCTTGTCCGGGTCGTTGCCGTGGTGGCTCACGTCGTGGTGGCCGTCGCCGATGTTCAGCTCGGGGAACGGCCGGTTGCTGCCATCGTTGGCCAGCATAAAGGTGCAAATCCGGGTGAGATCGCTCTGGAACGCCAGCACCATCATGTCGCCCAGCAGGCGGATGTGCTCGCCCCGGTCGCGGGGGATGCCGGGGGCCGGCGCGGGGATGCCTTCGCCCATCAGCGAGCGGTTTTCGGTTTCCGCGCGGGCGATGCGCCGCTCGATATCGCGCACCCCATCCAGATATTCGTCCAGTTTCTGCTGATCGCGGGTGCCCAGCCGCGCCCGCAGGGCATCGGCGTCCTCCATCACAAAGTCGAGGATGCTGCGCCGGTGCGCCATGCGCCGCTCGCGGCTCACCGCATCGGCCACTTCATCCCCGGTGCCGAACAGCCGCTCGAACACCGCGCGCGGGTTCACCTCTTTGGCCACGGGGGTGCTTTCGCTGGCCCACGAGACGCTGCTGGAATACGCGCAGGAATAACCACTATCACAGTTGCCCGCCATGGCCCCGCGCTCGCACCCGATTTCGAGCGAGGCAAAGCGCGTCTGCTTGCCAATGAACTGGGCGGCCACTTGGTCGGCGCTGATCCCGGCGCGGATGTCGCTCCCGTCGGTTTTCTTGATGTGCACGCCGGTTAGCCAAGTGGCGGTGCTGCGGGCGTGGTCGCCGGGGCCGTCGCCCAGGGCGTTGGCATTGCGCTGGTCCAGGCCGGTCAGCACGTTCATGTGCTGCTTCACCTTGTCCAGCGGCCGCAGGATGGGGGGCAAATCGTTCAGCACGCCGGAGGCCGCGGGGCGCCAGGCGTCCATGTGCGCCACGCCGTTCGGCACAAATAGGTAGGCCATGCGCACCGGGCGGGCGGGGGCGCTCACCGCCAGCACGCTCCGGGGGGCTAAACCTTCCAGGAACGGGACGGCCATCGCCACCCCCATCCCTCGCAATACCGTGCGGCGGCTGACTTCGCGCATACCTCTAGTCTATCGGGTTTTTGCGCGTTTTCGTTCTTGGTTTTGTTCATTTTGCGGGGCGGGCAGGGGCGGGGTAACGTTCGGATCGTTATGCGGATTCGGTACTACGCCACGCTGTGGCCCCTGGGCGGCGACCTGGATACCCGCCTGGCCGCCGTGAAAGCCGCCGGGTTTGAGGGATTCGAAGACTGGGTGCGCCCGCACGCCGAACTCCGCCCCGCAGCCGAAAAGCACGGCCTGGCCTACCGCGCGATGGTGGGCGGGGACGAACCGGACGCCTTCCGGCGCGGGCTGGATGAAGCCTTCGATTGCCAGTGCACCGGCGTCACCGTCCACGCGGGCCGCCCCTGGATGCGCGGGCAAGAGGCGGTGGATTTCCTCGGTCGGCTGGTGGAGATTGCCACGCCCTACCCCTTCCCGGTGGACTTTGAGACGCACCGCGGGCGATTGCTCTTTGAACCGCTGAGCACGGCGGATTTGCTGCGGGCGCTGCCCGATTTGTGGCTGTGCGCGGATTTCAGCCACTGGACGGTGGTGACCGAAAGCCGCCTGGGTGGCTACGTGGAGGCGCTCAACCTGGCGCTGGGGCGCACCCGGCATATTCATGCGCGGGTGGGGTTCGAAGAAGGCCCCCAAGTGCCCGACCCCCGCGTGCCGATGTGGGCGGATTACGTGACCCTGCACGAGGGGTGGTGGGACAAGATTAAGGAGGCGGCCAGTGCCCGGGGGCAGGCGGAACTGGGGGTGGACCCGGAGTTCGGGCCGGCGCACTACCAGTGGACCGACCCCGCCACCGGCCATCGCCTGGCCGACCCCTTCGCGGTGGCGCAGTGGATGCGGGATCGTTTGGCTAAGCGCTGGGCGTAAACCCGCCCCGCGCTGACTAACCGAACTTCAGATGTCGTCCTGGTGGATGCGGACCATGCCGACCGCGGTCCACTCCTGGTCGCCATCGTCGTA
>CAZDWU010000051.1:5118-6481 GCA_964509165.1 uncultured Chthonomonas sp.
ATGTCCTAAATCTCAACGACAGCCAGACTCGCCCCCGCTAGGCGAAAGGAGCCCCGCCCCCGCGCCGCCCGCGCCAAAATGAACCCATGACCCCCGACGCGATCCTGGATCACCTCCGCCGCAGCCCCCGCCGAGGCCTGGCCCTGCGCCTGGACGCCATGAACTGGCTGAACAAGCTCGACGGCTACGACTGGTCCGGCATCTACGCCCTGCACGGCGACCTGCTCCACCTGGATGCCTACGTGGGCACCCCCACCGACCACACCGAAATCCCGGTCGGGCGCGGGGTGTGCGGCACCGCCGTGGCGGAGAACCAGAACCAAGTCATCCCCGACGTGCGCGAGCTAAGCAACTACCTGGCCTGCAGCCTGGAAACCCGCGCCGAACTCGTCGTCCTCATCCGCCGGCACGGCCAAATCCTGGGGCAGATTGACATTGACAGCCACACCACCAACCGATTCCAACAAGAGGACGTGGCCCTGCTGGAAGCCATGGCCGAAATCCTGGCCGAACGCTGGGACGACTGAGCCCCCCACAACCTTCTTGCCCACGGCGGCGTAGAACCGAATATGGATGTGTATCCCATCCTCTCGCGGCTGGTAGCCCCCACCGAACTGCACGGCATGACGGATGCCGAGCTCCAACAAGTCGCGAACGAGGTGCGGCAAGCCATCCTCGATCAAGTCAGCCAAACCGGGGGCCACTTTAGCAGCAACCTCGGCACGGTCGAACTCACGGTGGCGCTATACGCCACCCACAGCCTCCCGCCGGACGTGGTGGTATGGGATACCGGCCACCAGGCGTACCCGCACAAGCTGCTGACCGGGCGCCTGCCCCGCTTCCCAACCCTGCGCAAGCACAAGGGCCTGAGCGGCTTCCTTAAGCGGGACGAACACGAACTCGATAACTTCGGCGCGGGCCACGCCGGCACCGCCATTAGCGCCGCGCTTGGCTTCGCCCGGGCCCGGGACACGCTGAAGCAGGACCACCGCGTGGTGGCCATCACCGGCGACGCCGCCATTGCCAGCGGCATGAGCTGGGAAGCCCTCAACCACGCCGGCATTGCGAATACTGACATCACGGTGGTGCTGAACGACAACCGCATGTCCATTGCCCCCAACGTGGGTGCGCTTAACCGCTACTTCAACCGTTTGCGCTCCCGCCCGGATCTGCAAGCCGCCGCCCGCCGCGCCAAGGACCTGGTGCAACGCTTACCCGGCCCCGCCCCGCGCCTCGCCGCCGGGATGCGCCACGGCCTGACGCACTACTTTGCGCCGGAAGAAACCGGCACCCTCTTTGAAGAGATCGGGTTCGAATACATCGGCCCGGTGGACGGCCACGACCTGCCGATGCTGCTGGAAAT
>CAZDWU010000051.1:6581-8650 GCA_964509165.1 uncultured Chthonomonas sp.
GGTTCGAATACATCGGCCCGGTGGACGGCCACGACCTGCCGATGCTGCTGGAAATTTTCCGCAACGTGCGGCAACTGCCTGGCCCCGTCTTTGTCCACGCCCTCACGGTAAAGGGCAAAGGGTACGAGAAGGCCGAGGAGGACGCCCGCACCTGGCACGGGGTGGGTCCGTTCGATCTGCAAAAGTGTGAACTCACCGCCAAGAGCGGCGGCCGCCCGGCGTATACGTCGGTGTTTGGCGATGCCCTGAGCGAACTTGCCCGGCGTGATGAGAGGGTGGTGGCCATCACCGCCGCCATGCCCGACGGCACCGGCCTAACGGAGTTTGCCAACGAGTTTCCGGATCGGTACTACGACGTTGGCATTGCCGAGCCGCATGCGGTTACTTTTGCCGCCGGTCTGGCCGCCGGGGGCGTCAAGCCGTTTGTGGCCATCTACAGCACGTTTATGCAGCGGGCTTTCGACCAAATCGTGCACGACTGCGCCCTGCAGCACCTCCCGGTGCGGTTCATCATGGACCGGGCCGGACTGGTGGGTGCGGATGGCCCCACGCATCACGGCACCTTTGATGTCAGCTACCTCTCCTTCATCCCGGGGTTGGTGCAGCTCGCCCCCCGCGACGGCACCGAACTGCGCGCGATGGTGGACTGGATGGCGGGCTACCAAGATGCCCCCACCGCCCTGCGCTACCCGCGCGGCAGCGTGCCCGAGGGCTTGCCCGAAGGGCGTTCCCCCATCCAACTCGGTCGCGCCGAGAACCTGGGCGTCCCGGGTGGTGAGGCTGACTCCGTGGCCGTGATCGTGGCCTACGGCAGCATGGTGGACCGCGCCTGGCAGGCCGCGACCAAGCTCACCGCCACGGGCACCCCCACTGCCGTCATCAACGCCCGCTTTGCCAAGCCGCTGGATGCCGCCATGATCACGCAAGCCGCCCGCGACCACGGCGGCCTGGTGACGGTGGAAGAAAACGCCCGCACCGGCGGCTTTGGCGAACTGGTGCGCGAAGCCCTGGTGGATGCCGACCTCGCCGCCTTGCCGCACACCGTCTTGTCCCTGCCGGACCGCTTCATCGAACACGGCGACCAAGACAAGCTGCTGGACGAGAACGGCCTGAGCGTGGACGACATCGTGAAAGCGGTGCGCAACGTTCAAAAGCAAGCGCGCAACTCCTAGTTCGGCTGTAAACTAGGGGTATGCGCGGCGCGGGATCGCTCACGTGGGCGGCGGCCCTTTTGGTGCTGGGGGGAGCAGGCCTCGCCCCCAAGGCCAGCACGGCCCCGCCCGTGACCCTGACCCCTGAGACCCGCAAGGAGTTCACCGAGAAGCTCCTGCCCGGCCTGGAGAAGTACTGCCTGGACTGCCACAGTGGTGCGGCCGCCGCCGGGGGCTTTGACCTCGACGAGATTCAGGAACCCGAGGCCCTGGTGGCCAATGCACCCTTGCTGGAGAAGATGATCCAGTACCTGCGGGGCCGCAGCATGCCCCCCGCCAACGTGCCCCAGCCCACCGAGGCCGAACGCAAGGCGCTGGTGGAAGGTTTAGAGCGGTTCTTTGCCGCCAACTGCCAGCTGGCCGACGCGGGGCGCGTCACCATCCGCCGCCTCAACCGGTTTGAATACACCAACACCGTCAACGACCTCTTTGGGATGACGTTCAACGTGAGCGACGACTTCCCCAACGACGACGTGGGCTACGGGTTTGACAACAACGGGGACGTGCTGACGATGAGCACGCTGCACCTGGAGAAGTATCTGGCTGCCGCCGAGAAGATCGCCGCCGAGGTGCTGCCGGTTTCGCAACCACGCACCATTGCGTTCGACTTTAGCAAGGCAATCCTTCCCGAATCCGTGCGCGTGGTGGAAGAAGACGCCATGCTCTACTTTGCCAATGGCAGCGTGCCGTTTCGCGCCAAGATCGAGACGGCGGGTGCTTACACTTTGGCCCTCAGCCTGGGCGCCCATCCGGCCGGGCCGGAGCCTCCGCAGGCCGTTGTCAAACTCAATGGCCGTGCCCTGGCTCCCATCAGCGTCAAGAGTGCCCGGGGTGCCCGCTACGAGGTCGAAATCCCGG
>CAZDWU010000051.1:8750-13311 GCA_964509165.1 uncultured Chthonomonas sp.
GCTCCCATCAGCGTCAAGAGTGCCCGGGGTGCCCGCTACGAGGTCGAAATCCCGGTGGACCTGCGCCCGATGGAGCTCGAGATTCGGGTGGACTTCGTCAACGACTACTACAACCCCAACCACCCCGACCAGAGCCAACGCGACCGAAACCTCCTCGTCTACAGCATGAGCCTGACGGGGCCGAAGAACGCCGCTCCCCTCACCACCCCCGGGCGCACCCGCCTGCTGGTGGGGCTCACCGGCACCGGCCGCAATCTGGCCGAATCCGCCCTCCAGCGCTTTGCCGAACGCGCCTACCGCCGCCCGCTGCAGCCCGGCGAGATTCAGCGCATCATGGCGCTGTATGACCAAGCCACCCGCGACGGCGCGGGGAGCGAAGAAGCCCTGCAGGTGGCGGTGACGGGCGTACTGGTGTCGCCGCACTTCCTTTTCCGCGCGGAACTGGATGAGCAAGGCGAACCCAATACCGCCATCGGCGCGCACGAACTGGCCAGCCGACTGAGCTACTTCTTGTGGGGGTCGTTCCCCGACGACGCGCTCCGCCGGGCCGCCCAGGATGGCTCCCTGCTGACGGATGCGGGCCTCACCGCGCAAGTGGACCGGATGCTGAAGGACCCTCGCGCCGCCCGCCTCGGCACCGGCTTTGCCGGGCAGTGGTTGCAGCTCCGCAAGCTCTCGGAACACGAAGTGGACCCCAACGCCTTCCCCTCGTTCACGCCCAGCCTGCGCACGGCGATGATCGAGGAGATCGAGCGGTTCTTTAACCGCCTCGTGGCCACCGACCGGCCCGTGCGGGAGATCCTCACCAGCGACGAAACGATGGTCAACGGCGAACTGGCTCGGCACTACGGGCTCCGGGTTACCGGCGAATCCTGGCAGGCCGTCACGCTGCCCAAGGGGAGCGGCGGTTTGCTCACGCGGGCGGCGTTCCTCACCGTCACCAGTAACCCCAACCGCACGTCCCCGGTCAAGCGCGGGCGCTTTGTGCTGGATAACCTGCTGGGCACGCCCCTGCCGCCCCCGCCGCCCGATGTCGGGGCGATTGCGGAGGACGCCAAGGCGATGACCGAGGCCAGCGTGCGCGAGCGCATGGAAATCCACCGTCGCAACCCGGCCTGCGCCAGTTGCCACAGCGTGATGGACCCGATTGGGTTTTCGCTGGAGAACTACGACGGCATTGGCCGGTGGCGCGAAACCGACGGCCCGCACCCGATTGACCCGAGCGGCGAGTTCCCGGACGGAGCCAAGTTTGCGGGCGTGAGCGGGCTCAAGAATGTGCTGTTGAAGCGCGAGGACGAACTGGTGCGCTACCTGGGCGAGCGGATGCTGACCTACGCCATCGGGCGGGGGATGCGCCCCAGCGACCACTGCCACCTGGATGCCATCCGGGATGAGGCGAAGCGGCGCGGCGGCACCATGAAGGGGCTGATCACCGCCGTGGTGCTGAGTGACCCGTTCCGCAAGCGTTCGCCGTCGGCGCTACCTTCGGGGGATTAACCCTCCGAAGGCAGATAGCCGCGCTCTTGCAGCAGCCGGAGCGGGAGGTAGACGCCGTAGCCCTGGGTGGGCACGGTACCCGGGAGGGTCACGAGTTCGTCGTTGATGTGGATACGGTCCGCGCCGGGGTAGATCTTGATGTGGTCATTGCCAATGCGGACATCCGCGCGGGCGGGCTCCAGACTGATGCTGAAGTTCCAACCCCGGTGACGGCTCAGCTCGTTCATGTCCACGTAGACGTTCTGGTCCTTGTCCACCTTGGCCACCATCTCCCGCCCGGCAACGCGCTGGATGTTGTCGACAAAGTTGGCTCCTAGAACGGCTTCACTGTGGCGCCACCTCAAGAGGGCATCCTTAAATCCTGATAAGGACTCCTTTTCACCCCCAAAATCAGGGTTTCGGCCGGCGGTAACCAAGGGCATCCAGTAGAACCGAGTTACACAAGCATGGCTAACCAAAAGGCCATCAAGGGATGTCTCCACTCTTTCACCCGCCTTACGTACACCCAGTCTAGCTAGCGGTGAACTCTCTCTCAACACAACCAAAACACCCGATGGGTTTTTGTCTGCCAACCCAATCTGCAGGCTAGGCAATAAAGAAGCGGATGTTGAGAGTAGGTTGTCGAAACTGGATTGGGCGTCCAGAGTAGAGAACCTTGAATTCAGCTTAATGCGGTGTCGCTTATCCTTCGAATCCAAGTACTCGGTTTCACTTCCCAAGTACTCGAGCGATGCGACTGAGGCATTACTAGACTTACGGCTAGTTACGACAAAATCCCTCTGACGCACCAGTTGATCGGCTGGCGAACTTGGATCATTCGCCATTAATATGAACATCGCGGTGATCATTATTGATTCTCCTTCAAGGCCTAGGTGTTGATTTGTCTCGATACCATTTGTCAGTTAACACTAGTTATGTCAATTGTAATGGCCTGAAGCCCTACCGATTGAGCTTGTGTTGGGCCGACAATAACTACCGTCAACGGCATATCCACAACTTCCTTAATCTCATCTTCAGCTCGTAAAAAAAGACGATATGTGAGGCCGTAAACGTTCGGGATCGAAAAGGTCTGCCATGCACCAGTCACGGACCAGGCCCACGCAACGTCCATTCTGACTGCTCCCGAAAGGTCATGTGAATATGCGAGGGCTGAATCACTGAGAGCCCCAGACACGATGCACTGAAAGTGATTGCTGAATGGCAATCTGAAGTAGTACGACGCATCAGCCCTGTTGTATCCAATAGGACAAACGGGACTCGTAACAAACAATGGCTCCCCAACTTCATTGACTTTTTGACCCACAGAGTCAATCCCTTGGCTCTCATGAAGAATAATCAAAAAGCCGTTGATATCGTAGCAGTTGACCAACTGCCTACCTTCATCCACAAATTCGTTGATAAAGTCCTTAAGTAAGTACACAGATTCACCGGGATTAGTACTTGAGAGCAAAAGGAACTGACCCTCCGCCCCAACGGAAAGATTGTATAGCATTAAGTTACTATCGAATAGCCCCTGTGAAAGTTTCTGGTTTACGCTCGCCAGAGTTGACGACTGCTGCGCAAAAGAGCAACTGATTTCAGCCACTTCCGTCCAAATTGGATTCATGACGCCAACCGGGTTCGACAACGTGATGTAGACTTTCTGGGTATTAACAGTTCCTGACCATGGACTCGGGTTCCCACCTGGAACTTGAGCCCCGAAGTTGCCTTCGACCCTCATAGTCAGCTGAATGTAGCCATGGGTGACGAAGCTTGGTAGTCCACCCAAGCTCAAGCTTGCCGCCGAGGTTTGACCGATTGGCACCGAAAGTGAAACCGTGGGCGCCGACAAGATCGTGTCGGGGATAGTAACGGGTGGAGGTGAACCAGGGGTGCCTGCAGCAGGAGGAGTGCTATGTATGAATCGGGCATCTTGGACGATCAAGTTTCCAACGAAATCCTGCTGAGGGTTGTTGTTCTGGTAGAAAATCTGAAGTTGAGCGCTGCCGCCTTTCGTGTATACGACCGGGTGGGTGAAGCCTTCTATTGATGGCAATTGTGCTGGAAAGAGGAACCGATTCGTCGCAGGTGAATTGCCCGTCCAGTTCGTACTGGATCCGACGAGAGAGAGGGTTGGCTGTCCTCCACCGCCAGGCCCACCCGGCCCGCCTTGAGCCAGGGCCACAAGGACCATCAGCCAGGAGGCAACAACCGCCAGAAACCTGTTCATATCAGTGATGATAACTTGCCCCCCCCCGTGGTGTTATGGGCCATTATACCTATAATAAAACTAGCATTGTGCGCAAACCGAAGTGAACTCCTAGTACAACCGAGCCCCGTTGGGCACGGGACGCTCGGTGCTGAACACCACCACGCCCCCCTCGGCATCCGCGCCCGTAATCAACACTTCGCTCAAGAACGGCCCGATCTGTCGCGTTCCAAGATTCACCACGCACAGCACTTGCCGCCCCACCAGGTCCTCGGGTTGATAGTGCACCGTTAGTTGCGCGCTGCTCCATTTGTGCCCCAGCTCCGGCCCCAGGTCCACGCGCACCTTGTAGGCCGGCTTGCGCGCTTCGGGGAACGGCAGCACTTCCACCACCGTGCCCACCCGCATGTCCACGCTCATGAATGCCTCAAAGGGGGTCATGCGAAATAGGCTACTCTTTGCCCCGATGGCGCTGCCCGAACGAACCACCGGCGGACCCACAATTTGGTCGGTGGGCTACGCCGCCGACGAAGCCCCGGGTTTTTTGCGCCGCTTGGCCGCCCACGGCATTGTGCAAATCGCAGACATCCGCACCAACGCCTGGAGCCGCTACCAAACCGACTTCCGGCGCGGCACCATCGAGCGTCTGTTCAGCGACGCCGGGGTGGCGTACCGCTTCCTCGGCGAGGGCCTGGGGGGCAAACCGGACGACGAAGAACGCCTGACCGATGGCCGCCCGGACGACGGGAAGATCCTGGACGATCCGCGTTTTGAAGCCGAACTTACAGCTCTTATCCAATGGGCGCAAGAAGCCCCCACCGCGTTCATGTGTGGGTGCGGCTGGCCGCAGGGCTGCCACCGAGGGCGACTGCTGAC
>CAZDWU010000051.1:13411-15508 GCA_964509165.1 uncultured Chthonomonas sp.
ATGTTCCCCGGCAAAGCGGGCGGACGGCCTCCCCGGCTGGTGGTGCCCCCGCGCTGGTTGCGCTCGGCGGCTTGTTGGCGGGCCAATGCGGCTTGGCGCTGCTGTTCCAGGCGGGCGTTCTCGGCGGCCTCGAACTTCAGCATCTGATCTTCCGAGGCGGCCCCCAGGAGTTCAGCCCGAAGCAAGCCCAATTCGGTGCGGCGCTCGGCTTTCACCAGCAGGCGGGCGGTGGTGTTGGGATAGGTCACCCAATCCGGGGCCCCGGCGGCTTTGATGTTGAGCGTGCGGCCTTCTTTGGTTTCCAGCAAGAGCGAGCGGGTGTCGCCGGAGCCGATGGAACCCTTCACGATCCCGCGGACTTCCATCACGCGCGAACCCACAAAGGTCTCGAGGGCTTCTTGACTGGCGGAAATGGCAACCCCGTGCTGGCGGCGTAGCGCGAGGTAGTCATCGAACGAAGGAGCCGCTGTCGCCGTGGCGACCAGGGCTAACCATCCCATCACGATGCCAAATTTCATTTCCACCTCGAAAGCAGGTGGCGGACAGACCGGGATTCGAACCCGGGAGAGGTGATCACCTCAACCCGCTTAGCAGGCGGGCGCCTTAAGCCGCTCGGCCATCTGTCCGCGAGCCTTCATTCTAGCATTGTTGGCCCGCAAGAATGTCATCATCAGCATGTAAGGACGGACTGATGGTCTTTCGGGCCCGGCAGGCACTCAAAAAACTAGACTGGCCCTTCGCCCTCCGGGTGTACGTCGGGTTGGCGATTTTTGGTGTGCTGGGCACGTTTGCCGAGCGCTTCGTCGGCCCGGCGCCGGTGTGGATTGAACGAAGCGTCAGCCTCCTCATGGTTGGGTGCGGGGTGGCGGCCGTGCTGCAGGCCCTGGGTGTGGCCCCCTGGCGATGGCTGGCCGCGCTGGGGGTGGGGTTCGCCGCCGAGTGGGTGGGGCTGGCCACGGGGTTGCCCTTCGGGCGCTATGAATACACCGGCCGGTGGTGGCCCAGTGTGCCCGGGCCGGGGGGCTCGCCCTTCCCCGTGCCGTTGCCCTTCGCCTGGCTGATGCTGGCGGGCGCGTGCTTTGTGGTGGTGCGCTCGGGGCGCTGGAATCGGGGGCTGCTGGCTCCATTGGCCGGCCTGCTGGCCGCCATCTTTGACCTCGGGATGGAGCCCGTGCTGGCAGGGCCGCTGGGCTACTGGAAGTGGTTGGAACCCGGCCCGCTCCCCGGCGGGGCGCCGGTTTTCAACTTCTTTGGCTGGTGGGTCACCGCCGCCGTTGCCGCTTCTCTCTGGACAGCCCGGACCTACGATGAAGATCGAGTCCCCAAGCGTGGCCAGGTGGGCTGGGTAGTGCTGATTACGTTTGGCGTGTTCCTGTGGGTGGTGGGGGCGTTGCGCGGTGGCGTTTAGGCCGAGTCGAACCAACGACCGCGCCACCTCGTAGGCGAGAGAGTGAAAGCAAAGACCGCGATTGTCATTGGGGCCGGCCTGGGGGGATTAGCCACCGCCGCGCGCCTGGCGCATCGCGGTGTGCAAGTCACGGTGCTGGAAAAGACCGACCAGATCGGCGGGCGCAACCGCCGCGTGCGCGTGGGTGAGTGCGATTTTGACGGCGGCCCCACCCTGCTGATGATGCGCGAGCCCTTCGAGCGGCTCTTCAACGACCTCGGCGAGCGCATGGAGGATCAGCTCCCCATCACCCTCTGCGACCCCTCCTATCGCGTGTTTTATCGCGACGGCACCACCCTGGATGGCACCCCCAACGTGGCCCAGATGGTGAAGCAGATCGAGGACCTTGCCGGCCGCCGCGAGGCTGAACGCTACGGCAAGCTGTTGGGCGACCTCGCCGAGCTGTACCGGGTTTCGGTGCCGCAGTTCGTCCGGCGCAACTACCGCAGCGTGCTGGACCTCGCCCGGCCCCGGGATATCCAGGCGGTCTTTAAGCACCACATGCTCAGCAACTTGGCCAAGCGAATGGAGAAGTACGTGGACGACCCCCGCCTGCGGATGCTGTTCACCTTCCAGACCATGTACCTCGGGCTGAGCCCCTACGACGCCCCCTGGGTGTACGGCGTGCTGACCTACATGGAGTACGGCGA
>CAZDWU010000052.1:0-2788 GCA_964509165.1 uncultured Chthonomonas sp.
AGCCCAGTGGGGCCCCCACCCACGGGCGGCCCTACACCTGGCTGCAATGGGGCATTCCCGTGCAGGGGCGCGCCCCAATTGAGGTGGAAGGCCGGCGCGGCTATGGCGTGACCATCCCGATGCATGCCTGGCTGGCGGTGCTGGACCGGGCGGCGGCGCGAGTGCTGATGAGTGAGCATGCCCAGCCGGGTTCGTGGCGCGAGGTGCGGCAGGGTTCGGTGACGCTCAAGCGCGGCGACGCAGCCACGCTGAGCGACTTCTTGCAAGAACGGGGCGAGGCGACGGTGCAGAGGTACCGGCGGGTGCGCGTCTGATGCCGCTGCCCTTGCGGCCGCATTGGGTGCAGTGGTACCGGCTGGGCGAGGTGCTGGATGGTGCCCTGGTGGTGGGCCACGAGCGGGTGCTGATGGGTTCGTTTGCAGCTCATTTGGATGGCTTTCAGCCTCATTCCTCGGTGTCACCCGGGCAAGTTACGACGGATAAACGAGCGATCCTGCGCGGCGAAATCTCCGATGTGGCGCCCCTCCGCAGTGGGGACTGGATTCAGCACGGCGACCAGCAATGGATGGTGGTGTCGGAGCCAATGGTGCACGATGCCGAGCCGATCCTGGCCCACGCCACGGTGGAACTGCAAACCGCATGATGGCGATTTACACCAACCTTCGGGCGGCGCTCGTTGCGGCGGTGGAAGCGGCCTGGGGGCCGATCCGTGTGCGCACCCAGGCCGCCGAGGTGGCCGACGCCGAGGGGGCTATCCCTTTGGCGCAAGTGCTACTGACCGAAGTGAAATACGACCCCGAAACCCCCACCGCCGATGCTGGGCATTGGGCGTGGGAAATCCGCGGGCTGTGGCCCCGCGAAGACATGAACGCCGATGCCGTGGCACTGGACCGCGCGCATGTTCTCCGCGAGGCGCTCTTGGCCTTGCCGGGCATCGTGCTGGCGCACGTGCCGCAGATTGACTTGCACCCGCGCCGGGGCGATGCGCGGGAATCCCGCACGGGCGTGACGGTGCACTTTCGATGCCGAGTCACGGCCCCCCGCCCCCCATTGAACGAGGTGAATGAAGAATGAGTGACCGGGCAACCGGTTGGGATCTTTCGGTGTTTGATGTTGCGAGCGAGAGTTTGCTGGCGACGGTGCAAGGCGCGCGGTATCAGGTGATGACCACCACCGAGGATGGGCGACCCCTGACGCGAAGTGCGCGCACGGCCCAGCCGGTGAAACGCGAAGCCCGCGTGGCGGCCCTGGTGACCAGCCTGGGCACGGCGCCGTTCCGGGTCAGCCACCTGGATGTGTCGCAGCTGCAGGTGGGGGGTTCGCCCCTGCGGGCTCACCTCCGGCGAGGAACGGTGCGCGGCGAATTTGACCACGCCGAAGGCAGTGGCGTGGGCGATGCCTGGCGCTGGCCGGTGCTGGTGGAGCGTGACTTTAGCGCCCAATTGGAGCTGGCGGTGCCGGTGACGGCGGTGCCGCTGGCGGCGGCCTCGCACGGGGCGCTGACCAATGCGCTGGTGGACCTGGTGATGGAGATCAACGGGGTGACCGTGAGCCTGCCGATGGCGCTGACCCAGTGGGAGCACCGCTGGACCATGGGCGACATCCAGGTGGTGCGGGCCGAGCTGAGCGGCGTGGGACCGGATACCGGTGCGTATCCTACTTCGCCCACGGGCACCGCCAGCCTGTTGGCCCGGGCGATGAGCCAACCCGAGGCCCCGGTGGCGATGGAAATCACCAGCCGCGCCAGCGGAGGGCAAACCTACGCGGGCAACTTTGTATGGGAGCACTTTGCCTTCCGGGTTCGCGAAGGGAAGTTGGTGCAGACCGAGTACGGCTGGCGCAGCCAAGGACCGGTATCGGCGGAGGCCACCCTATGATTACGTTCACGTTAGGCGGGCGGCGTTGGGAGTTCCACACTTGCGCCCATGTGGATGAGGTCCGCGCCTTGCGGGCCGAGGCGGAGGCGTTTGTGCGCGAGGCGGGGCCGGAATTGCCCTTTGCGCCGCGTGTGATCTACGAGGCGTTCTTGCTGGCGGAATTGTGCGCGTCGGTGCCGCTGACGGTGGAGTCCGCGCTGGATATGGCGGCTTCGGCCGGGGTGTTGTTCGATGCCTTGGTTGAGCGGGTGAGCCGGGAGAGCATGGCGGTGGCCTGGGAGGCGTGGGCCGGTGAGTGAGGGCCTGTGGTGGTGGCCAGGGGGCGACGAGGCCGCTCCCTCGGACCGGCAGAGCGGAAGCCTGCGCCAGCCGACCGGTCAACCGACGGACGACCCCGGGATCTACTACATCCCCGACCCGCCGGCTGAGGAACCCAAGCCGCAACCCCATGAGAGACCGACGCCGGAGGCGACCCCGGCGGTGGAACGCCAGGACGAATCTGCCCCCACGCCCCTGGCCCCTCGCCGCGTGGCACCGCGCCCCCAGCCCCCGGCCGTGCCCCGCGTCCCCACTGCTGCGGAGCAATGGGAGATGCCTTCGGATGCGGCTTCATGGGGCCAGCCGACAGCCCCGGAGGGAGAAGTTGTGGGCCGACGGAATGCGCCGGGCCTCACCCCGGTGGAGATGGCCTCTTTCACGGTGCGGCGCACCGGCCGGGACGCCTTTGACAACGTGGCGGCGACGCTGCGAGAACTGGTGGCGCAAGAGGCCGCGCGCTGGATCCAGGCCGCCCGCCAAGAGGCGACTTGGCACTAAGCATTGCCCTGGATCACGCCCAGACCCGCGTCACCCGCCCCTTGCTAAGCCTGGCCGCCAACGGCCTGGAACTGGCGGGGGAACTGGACGGGGCT
>CAZDWU010000052.1:2888-8085 GCA_964509165.1 uncultured Chthonomonas sp.
GCCAACGAAGGCCTGTGGCTGGCGTGGTTTGCCTACGGCAGCGGGGAGCGGTACGAAGCCGTGCGCGTGGGGTGGAGCGCCACCGGCGACCTTACGGCCGGGACGGGGCTGGTGTTCTGGAGCGACGGCACCACCGAGGTGTGGCGCGAGGGCCGCGCGGTGCATTACGGGCGCATCAGCGGGGCGCGGGCGGGAGACGTGCGGACCGGGCAGGTGTTCCAGGTGATGCTGATCCCCATGCGGGGCGAGGAACTCCTGGTCTATGCCCTCGCCGGGAACGGGTTCTCGTATGTGCTGAGCGAGGGGGATGCGGAGCCGGTGACCCCCGCCGGGCCGGTGTGGTTCCAGGTGCCCCACGGGGCCGTGCAGGTGCAACTGGCGCCCCTGCGGTTTGCCACATCGGGCTTTGCGTACACGGTGCGGCAAGAGCTAAGCGAGCCGCCGCAGGTCGGCGAGACACCGATGCTGTTCGACCACGACGGTTGGCCGGGGGATGGTTTGCCCTATCGCCTCTTTGGGGCGGGGCCGGGCACGGTGGAGGTCTCGCTGGCCGATGAAGACGGCAACCCGTGGGCCCCCGATGGCGAGACGGCCCGGGTGCGTCTACGGATGGATTTCGCTTCGCCAAGCCCGCTGGTGACGCCGATGGTGCGAGGGGTGAGCTTGGCCTACGCCGCGCAGAATGACTCCACGCCGGCGGCCACGCTGGATGTGACGGGGGAAGCCCTGGGTGCGGCCCTGAGCGTGCCCGACGACCCCCGGCGGGTGAGTTTCGACTGGACCGCTCGCGACCCGGCGGCGTGGGAAGCCGAAACCGGGCGGCGACTGAGCACAACGCACCGGCCGGTGCGCGTGAACCTGGGCCCCACCGTGCTGCTGGATGGTGTGCAGACCGAATACGGGGAGCACTTTGCGCCCTTTGCCGGGGCGGACCGGGCGCAACTTGCGGCCAGCGACGCCTGGGCGCGGCTGAGCGAGGCGACCTTCGCCGAACCGTGCGCGCTGGATGGCCTGACCCTGACCGAGGCATTGGAATTCTTGCTGGATGCCAGCGGCTGGACGGGCCCGCGCGTGATCTCTACCACGTTGTTTCGATTGCCGAATGACGGGGCGGCGCGGTGGCCCGCGTTGATCGAGCGGGGCGACACCGCCACGGACTGGATCGCCCGGCTGCTGGAAACCTATGCCGCCGATTGGTGGTGGGGGTTCCGGCCCCGCGTATCCGGTGAACCAGAATGGTTCGCCCTCGCGCCTGGGGATCTGCCCACCACCCCCGTCCTCACCCTGTCCGAAGCCCGAGAGGGGGAGGCGGCGACACCGGTCTATCGCGCGTTCCAGCAGCGGTGGATCGAACCGGATGCCAACGAGGTGCAGGTCACGGGTTGGGACCCGGTGCGGGAGCAGATCTTGCAGGCAGGGCAGCGCGATGCGGCCTCGCAGGACCCCACCCTGGCCCCCGAGCAACGGCCGCTCAATTGGCTGGGCACCCGCCGCCGTTACGCCCTGATTGACCCCGTTTTGAGCTCAACCGGAGCCGTGGAAGAAGCCGCTCGCCGCTTATTTCGGCGGCTCAGCCGTCCCCGGCAGATGTGCGAATTCCGTAGTGATTTGCTTCTCGCCCCTGATGGCCGCCCCCTGTGGCGCGGCGACGTGGTGGAGCTGGAAGGGCGTGGCCGCTGGCGCATCCGGGCTTTCGGCTGTACCTTCACGCGCGAAGAACCGGACTCGCACTGGCGCGACGCGCTCTACACCGCCGAGGCCGTGGACAGCCTCGAACTGAACTCGCAATGAACTACCGACCTCTGGTGCGGCTGGCCGATTTGGGCCGCCGCCGCTCGTTGCTTTCGACCGAACGCCGCGCCGTGCGCCGAGGGGGAGCCGATCTGGCTCGCCGCCCCGCCCGCCGTGCGCAAACCCTCAACTAATCCTGCATGAATATCTACGCAACCGATCTAAAAACTCGATTCCAAGAAGGACGCGTGGTGCGCGTCATGGCCATGGGCGACAGCCTCACCGCCGGCACCGGCGGCACCAGTGGCTGGCGCGGCCCGCTCAAGCGCATCATGAGCGCCTGGGGCTATAGCAACTGGGAGTACGTGGGCAGCCAGACTTCCAACCCCGATGAACTCGGCGAGTACGTCCGCGACTGGCGGCACGAGGGCTACGGCGGCATCACCGTGGCTCAACTCACCAGCACAGTTCGGGCACGGGTGGCCACTTTCCGCCCCGACCTCATCATCCTCGTGGCAGGCACCAACAGCCCTCCGGGGCAAGATCGCGCGGGGGCGCGGGCGGACTTTAACGCCTGGTTTAACGAAGCCTTCGCCGACCAAACCTTGCGCGTGCTAAGCGTCAGCCGCCCGCCGCAAAAGTCCAGCGAAAACTGGCTAGTAGACGGCGTGATGGAGCCCGTGGTGCAGGGCCACAAAGATGCCGTGCGCGACCAGCAGAATCTGGGGCGCGCGGTGGTCTACGCGGGAAGCCACGACCTCCTGCGGGTGGGATGGTCGCCGCTGTGGTACCAGCCCAGCGACAACACCCACTTCAACCGGATTGGCTACGCACGCTTGGCGGGCGTGATGGCCCGCGCCTTGGTGGGTGGCCCGAGTGGGGCCATGGCGGGCACTCTCACCGAGCGACCCGTGGGCAGCACCTTGCTCTCATCGGTGGCGACGGACCAGGATTTCCCGTTCGGTGCGACCGTGAAAAAGTCCGTGACGAGTGATGCCGTGCGGGTGCTGACCTGGCGCGGCGAAACCGTGGATATCCCCACCACCTGGCCCGCCCACACCCCGTGGCCGGTGCCGATTGTGCGGGTGCTCTCTACCGGCACCACCCTCACCGGGCCGCTCATCCTTTCGACCTTCGCCCCCGGAGTCCTGATCTAACCGATGCCGGTGAACGGACGTCTGGCCGCCTGGGATCGGTTGGAATTCCGGGTGGCAAGCACCGCCGATGTCGCGGCGGCTGGCACCGGGCCGCTGAACTGGCAACACGACGCCCAACTGCGCACCGAGAGCGTCATCAGCGTGCAGAACATTGCCCTCGGATTTGCCCTCAGCGTGGCCAGTGGCACAGCAGGGGGCGGGCAATGGCAGGCCCGCTACGAGGGTCCGCATGCTCCCATCGGCGGGCATGTGATCGGCGGCGCGGGCGTCCGGGATTCGGTGAGCTTGAGCCTAGTTCTCCACGGAGTGCGGCTGTATGCCCGGGAGAACACGGGCCAGTTCCGGCTGGCCGTGAACAGTCTCGAACTCTTGGCCAACGATGAGCCATGGCTGACCCTGCCCGGGCTGGATGAACTCAGCACCGGGTGCGGGCCGGGCTACATCCCCATGGTGGGTTTGCCGCCCGTCATCACAGGAGGGAACGGTGGCAGCGGCTACACCGGTCCGGGCGAGTACGCCTGGACTTTGGCTCTGGATCAATTGGTCTCGGGGGGTTGGCGATTTGACACGGACGGGGCTTGGCAAGACTTGCCGGTGCGGCTGCCAGATTTCGAGACGCCCGAGGGGGATGCCGGAGGCATAGTGGTTGCCACCCGCACTTGGGGGGATCTCCTTCGCATGCAAACCGAGGCCGAAGCGGAGCGCACCTGCGTACCCGGCACCATGAGCGGCCCGGCGAGGCTGGCGGCAAGGTCCACCCGGGGCCGGGTGCAATTGGTCCCCGCATTGCCCCGGGCGATCCATCGCTTGAACCCCGACTTTGCCTTGCTGGTGCAGCGGGCGGGGTTCCCGCAGGTCACGCTGGAGCGCAGTAGCGACCGCGCCGAGGGGCCGCACCAACTGGGAACCCAGAACCCCAACCTCATCCGCACGATCCAGACGGACATCACCCATGCGCGGCAGGGGGCCCGGCTGAACGTGCTGAGAACCAACCCCCACGCCTTGGAGCGGGAGATCTTTGACCCGGAACCCTTGGCCCCCTGCGTGGCGGCCCGGGTGGATGTGCTGGCCACCAACCCCGAGAGCGACTGCACGTTCGACCCGGCCTACGTGGCGGGGAGCTACGCGGGGGAATCGGTGGTGTTTCCGATTCGTGTGGATGGGGTGGCGGAGAACCCGGAATTGGAGCCCGCCTGGCGGCATGCCGACCCCTTGGTGCGCTACTTTTCCACATGGATTCACCCTCACTGGAGCGTTTTCCACCACTTTTCCCCGTGGCCTGTGGAAAACTCGCCCACCGATCCCCAGCTGTACTGGGAGCCCGTCCGGGCGCAGCATCTTTTGCACCCGGCCTTGCCCCCGAGTGAGCAGACGCGGACCCGCAACTCGCTCACCACGTGCCCGCTCATGGCTTCGGCCTTCACCCCCTTTACGGATGGTTATCTGGGCGGCAAACGGTGGGTGGGCGTCTCTCGGTGGCAGATGCGCCGCGCCCCGATGGGCGTGCCAGTGGAGTACTCAGCGAGCGGGGCTGACCGCTGGACAGCTGAGGGCGGAACCCTTGCCCTCACGCCGCTGGGAGTGGAGGTCACCCCGGCTGGTCCGGAGCCCGTCCGGGTGAAACTCGAGTGGGCCAACCTCACCTCGCCCCCCTTTATGGCCCCCGCCACCGCCCAGGATGTAGAGGTGGATTGGTCGGGAGCGGGGATTGATTCGGTGCGGCTGGGCCGCCTGAGCCCCGAATTGACCGAGCCAGTCTGGTGGAACGAGGGGGACCCCGTTGAGCCTGGCCGTTTCCGCCTGCTCAAGGGCACCGATGCCATCGAGGCCGGAACCTGGGGGCTCGATAACGGCGCGGGCATCACGAACGATCAGGGCGTCGATCTCCGCCCGGAGGGCCGCTCCGTGCCCTTGATGGCCGACCCCGAAGCGGCGATCGCCTTCCCCCTCATCAGCGGGCGGCGCATGTCGCACTTGGTCTTCGAAATCACCCCCACCGATCCGCCAGGCCCCATCGTGATCGCCTATCCCATCGCCCACCGCGCTGCCGAGGCCCCTACCTGGTTCAACTTCACCGGGCACTCGGGGGCGTGGTTCTGGCCGCTCGGGCCAGGAGTGGGACACGGGCTGTGGGATTGGTACGACCAAGGCTGGCAAAACCCGCCGACGGTGAATGGCGCGGGATTTACAAGCAGCGTTCTGGACGCCTTGGCCACGCGGCGCGTGCTGGCCGAAGGTGTTCACCCGGAGGAAAATCTAGATGCCGAGTGCGGTGATCTCTACGACGATTACGAGGGCCAAGCGAGAGG
>CAZDWU010000052.1:8185-15473 GCA_964509165.1 uncultured Chthonomonas sp.
TGGCGGGTGGGCGGCGCGGACCAAGCTCGGATGCGCCCGTGGCATGGCGCCTTCGGCCTCACCGGGATTGAAGAACTTCCCGGCACTATTGTCGCCGCCGATCTCCACCCCGACGGGCGCTGGGCGCACGCTTTTGCCCGGGAGGGCACGCTCTGGCTCGGCATCGCCGACCGTCGCACGCAACTGCTGGCCGAATGGGACACGGGCGAAGAAGCCCACTCAGCGGCCGTGCGCTGGCTGGCTACCGACCTCAACGCCCCGCTTGGCTTCTGGTGGAGTCAATCCGGGCAGATTCACTTTGCAAACATGAATCCCAACGAAGCCCCCTCGGGCCAAATCATCAGTTCCGGCCCCGATGCCCAGTTTCCAGCGGCATGGATCAGCCCCGATGGCCTGCGGTTTGTGTATTGGATCGAGGGGGAGCCGACGGGCTCCGTCGTGGCCCACATCACCGACCGAAGGGGCGAGGTCCTCTTTGGCCCCTCGTCACTCCCGTCCATTGGCCCAGTGGATGCCGTGGGACTAGCCGTTGCCGAAGGACCGCGCGGGCAAAACGGGGAACGCCTCCTGCGCCTCTGGGTGGTGCAAGAAGGCGTGTTACGCAGCTACGAATCCGACAACGGCCGCGAGTGGAGCTAGGCGGCGCGCTGGCCGCGTGACCGACCCCGATCTTCGCGGTTGCGGCGGGCCGAGCGGCGCTCAAACTTCGCTTCATTAAGCGTGGCCTGCATTTCCGCATCCGCCGCGCGAATATCTTGGATCAGCCGGTCGGAAGCCTGAATCTTGTCAAAAATCGCCGGGATGTCTTGTCGCAGCTCGTTGAGTTGGGCGGCCATCTCGTCGGCCTTGGCCACAAGCCGGGCCGTAAGCGAAGCGTCCCGCACCGTTTGGTCCGCAAAGGCATCCGTCTCGTCCGAGATTTTCAGCATCGCCTTTCCGGTCGTCGCCAGTTGCTCCTGGCCGTCCAGGATAAAAGCCCGCATTTCGTGGCTTTGCGCCAAGAAATCGTGGACCCGCTGGACATTTTCGTCGGCGACCAGCATGATGCTCGCCAAGGACCCCACCACCTCCTTGCTCTGCCGGATCATGGATTCAAATCCGCTGCGGAGTAGGGCGGAGAGGGACTCCATCTCGTTCGTGGCAATCTCGGTGGCTTCGGCCAGTTCCCGAATTTCATTGGCGACCACGGAAAAGGCCAAGCCATTGGCACCGTTGCGCGAGCTTTCGATAGCGGCATTAAAGCTGAGGAGCGTGCACTGGCGCGCAATCTTGCGCACCTTGCTCAGCATCGTCTCGTTCTTGGTCACCACAAGCTCTTGCTCGCCGATGATACGCGTGAGCTCCAATAGGTGCTGCTTGACTTCGCTCAGCAGGTTGACCAACTCGTCATCGTGGGCAAACTTGTCCAGGAAACTAACGAAGTCGTCGAGCTTGCCCGTTTGATCCTGGCAACCCTGGACTTTCTCGTTCAGCTCCGAGACAATGCGGTGGAACTCCTCGTGGTGCTCGCTGGCCATTTGCGCCAAGCGTCCGCCGCGCTCCAATTCCTCCTGAGACGCTGCCGAGGCCTCTTCGCCGAGAATCGTGGCCAAATCGGCCGATGCGCTTAGCCGCTGCGCCACTTCTTGCAGGGATTGCGAGAGTCCCTGCACCTCCACCGCGTGGTCGTTGATAAAGGCCTCGTGGTTCGAAATGCGGGCCATTTGCACTCGGATCCGCTCGGAAGCGTGCGCCAGTCTCATGCTCGCGAAGGTTTGCCCTGGAGGCATGGAATCCTTGAAAGACAGCGAAGAGAGCCTTTGCGTTTGGTCGTTTAGTTCGGCCATCGCGGCCTGCCAGCGATCAAAGAAGTCCTGTGGCGTGGCCGAAAGCTCATCAGGGTTGGCCAGGTGGGCTCGCTCAAAGGGATGGGCCAGGCGTTGCCACCGACTTTGCCCAAGTTTGAAGGCAATAACGGCCGTGAGACTGGCGCCAACGGTCGCTCCGCCGACCGCGAATAAAACTTGTGAAACGTCCACCGATGTGACTCCCCGTAAAAATCATCGGACCTTGGACGGCCGGACTTCAGGGGAAATCGTTGCAGAGAGTACATTCTTGGGGTGAGTTCTTTGCGCGCTGTGGTTTTTGACCTGGGAGGCGTCCTCGTCCAGATCAATCATTCGTGGGGCGCGGCGGCGCGGCAATGCGGCCTTGACGTCCACGAAGACCTGGCCCTGGGCAAGGACCCTGACCTCACCGCCTACCAAGGTGCGGAGATCAGTGAGGCGGAATATCTGCAGCGCTTAGCCGCGCGGCAGGGGCTGACGGGTCCGGAAGAAGCCCGGCAACTGCACATGGCCATCCTCAGCGACCCGTACCCGGGGAGCAAGGAGCTGGTGGATGCGTTGCAAGCGCAAGGCCTCGTCACGGCGTGCCTGAGTAACACAAGCGCTCTGCACTGGCCCTATCTCACTTCGGCTGACCACTATCCCGCCATTGCCGCCCTGCACCACCACTTTGCCAGCCACGAACTGGGCCTCAACAAACCCGATACCGCCATCTACGCCACGGTGGAGCTTGCCCTTGCCCTGGAGGGGCCTGAGATCATGTTCTTTGATGACGGAGCGGCCAACGTGGCCGCTGCCCAAAAGCGAGGCTGGCAAGGCGTGGTGATTGACCCGCACGATGACCCAGTACGGCAGATGCGCGGGGCGCTGGGCCTCACCGACTAAGCCGCCTTAGTCCGCCGCGCAGCGGCTCACTCGATCCCACACAATGCCGATGCGACGGGCCATGCCCACCTGCATCTGGCGGTGGTCTTCGGGCATCACCCCGGTGTGGGCGGGGCGCCGCGTGGAGAGCACGCCCCAGACCCGTCCGCCGGCCACCACCGGCACACAGTACGTGGCTTCATCAAATGCCGCCACGATGTGCCCTTGGGTGAAGCCGTCCGGGAGATCCAGCGAATCCACCGGCCGACCAAGCCGCATCGCCCACGAGCTTCGGGCCGGGGCGGGTTGCGCGGGGGAGACTTCGGTGCTGCCCCATTTGGCCACGGTGGTCAGGGTTTGGGTGACGGGGTCGAGCGCAGCTAGGAGCCCCGCCGTCCCCGGCATCAGCCGGTGCCCCGCCCGGACAATGGCAAATAGCTCCGCCGGCGTTTCAATCGCCATCAGGGCCTGCGTCCACAGGTCCATGAGCGGCGACGAAGGCGCCGTTGCATCACCCGCGAAGGGCACCAAGTTGAACCAAAAAAGTGGTTCTTGGTCGGGTTCGGGGGCGCTGCCCGAAGTGGGGACCAACTGGAACGTGCTATCGCTGAGCTGAATCGGCGGGCTGGCGGCTTGGTCTTGGGGTTGCCAGGCGCCCCAATCATTGGGAGTGGGGGAAGGGAATACGCGCTCCACCGGCGCGCCTAGTACGTTCTCGGTGGCTAATCCCAGGCGTTCTGAGGCCCGCGAATTGAGTGCCGCGACCGTCTTGTTGGCCCGCAGGCCAATCCGCGCGTCCGGCGATTCAAAAACAAGCCCTGGCATGATCCGCCCCTGGCAAGAGTGACGCATTCCGGACCCCGTTCGCACGTCGGGTCCCAAAAACCAGCACCTCTACGGGGGGTCTTCTCCTGCTTTAACCGAACCGACCCGAGATGTAGTCCTCGGTCAGCTGATTCTGCGGGTTGCCGAACAGGCGCGTCGTCGGCCCGGTTTCAATCATCTTGCCCTGGTGGAAAAACGCCGTCTTGTCGCTGGCACGCTGGGCCTGCTGCATGTTGTGGGTGACGATCACGATGGTGAACGTCTTGCGGAGCTCCAGCATCAGCTCTTCGATCTTGGCGGTAGCGATGGGGTCCAGCGCCGAGCACGGCTCGTCCATTAGGATCACTTCCGGGTTTACGCTCAGGGTGCGAGCAATGCACAGGCGCTGCTGCTGGCCGCCACTCAGGCCGTTGGCGCTCTGGTTCAGCTTGTCCTTCACTTCATCCCACAGGGCGGCGCGGCGCAGGCATTGCTCCACGTGGTCCTTCAGGTCATTGCCCTTGTGCATGCCGTGGATCTTGGGGCCGTAGGCGATGTTCTCGAAGATGGACATCGGGAACGGGTTCGGCTTTTGGAACACCATGCCCACCACCTTGCGCAATTCGACTGGGTCTACATCGGGGCCGTAGATGTCTACGTCGTCTAACGTGATGGTACCGGTCATCCGTGCGCCATCGATCAGGTCGTTCATTCGGTTAAGGCAACGTAAAAATGTGCTCTTGCCGCAGCCAGAGGGCCCAATTAGAGCCGTAACCTGGCGAGGCTCACAGGTGAGTTCGACCCCGTAGAGGGCCTGGAACGTGCCATAAAAGAAGTCAACACCAGAGGCTTTCAGACGGCCATCGAGTGTAGAACTACCGGAGTTTGCTTCGGAAACGGCCGTCATGTGGCATATAAGTGTAACCGGAGAACAAAGATGAATTCAGGAATCTGCCGTCCTTATTGGGGCCTGCTGCTATCGATCAGTATTGTCTCCGGCCTTGCGGGATGTGGTGAGAGCACCGACAGCAACGGAGGAGGTACCCGTCTCCAGCCGGTGCTCCCCACTGAGGCAACCGCGACGGCAAGTTCTCTCACGTATGAAGCGGCTCGAGATATGTTCGAAGTCCATCGCGATCAGATGAAGAGTGAACGAATCGTCCGTGGTGAGGCATGGGGATTTATTGAAGACGCCCTGATGCACGAGGATTTTGAAGTCCAGCGCATTGGCGCGGATCTACTGCGAGAAGTTCTCAAGGTCGAACCCAGTCAAGCAGATCGGATCGAAGCAATGCTGAGGCAGCAGGTGACTCTGAGCCTGCCTGAAGACAGGCTCTTTTGGCAAGACGTAGTGGATGAACTCTTCCCGTCAAAGACTACGCGAGGAACCGCGTCGTCTGGCGCTAGGGGGAATACGCCGAGTGACGAAGCGCGTGATCTGCAAGCACAAGCGCCATCATCGCTTCGACAATCGGCACCGCCCGCGGGAGCACGCACGGATCGTGCCGCCCCTTCGCGGCCAGGACAGTAGCTTCACCCTCCGGGGTTACGGTCTCCTGTTCGCTTGAGATTGTGGCCACAGGCTTGAAACCCACTCGCACCCGGATGGGCATGCCGTTGCTGATGCCCCCCTGGATGCCCCCGCTGTGATTGCTGGTGGTGACAATCCGCCCCGCCTCGTCCTTCACGAAGGCATCGTTGTGCGATTTCCCCGTCATCTGGGTGCCAGCAAAGCCGCTCCCGATTTCGAAGCCCTTGGTGGCGGGCAGGCTCATCATGGCTTTCGCGAGGTCGGCCTCCAACTTGTCAAAAATCGGCTCGCCCCAGCCCACCGGTACGCCCCGGGCGACGGCGCTCACGCACCCGCCTAAGGAGTCTCCATCGCGCCGCGCGGCCTCGATGGCCGCAATCATGGCGGCGGCATGCTCGGGATGCGGGCATCGCACGTCGTTGGCATCCACCTGGGCCACCGTCACCGTATCTTCATTCACCCGCGTGGAAATCGTGCCCACCTGGCTCACCCAAGCGACAATCTCCACGCCGTAGGTGGCGGCCAGCCACGCCTGTGCCAGGGCCCCAGCCGCGACGCGCCCCACCGTCTCGCGGGCACTGCTGCGCCCACCCCCGCTGGCCGCCCGAATGCCGTACTTGACATCGTAAGTGAAGTCGGCATGGCTGGGGCGGTAGGCGTCGGCCATGTTGGCGTAGTCGCGCGGGCGCTGGTCTTCGTTGCGCACCATCAGGGCGATGGGCGTGCCCAGGCTCAGGCCGTCTTGCACCCCGCTCAGGATTTCCACCGTGTCGCTTTCGCGGCGCTGCGTGGTGAGAGAGCTTTGCCCGGGGCGGCGGCGATCCAAGGCCGCCTGAATCACATCAAGGCTCACCGGGAAGCGGGCAGGGAAGCCATCCAGCACCACGCCCACGGCCCCGCCGTGCGATTCGCCAAACGTGGTGACCCGGAGCATCTGCCCAAAGCTGCTACTCATTCATTCATCCTCCGGCAAGAAATGGCCCAACGGCACCCGCCCGGCTTCGGTCAGTTCAATCCCTTCGGCCTTCAGGTGAGCCCGCTGGCGCTGCGCCAGCACCGGGTCGCGGCGGGCAATCGAGAGCTCACCCTGTGCGTTAACCACGCGCCACCAGGGGATGTCGTCGGTTTCGTGGGCGATGATCTGCCCGACAATGCGGCCCGTAGTCGGGGGCACCATACGTCGGCCCACTTGACCGTAGGCCAGCACGTAGCCCGGGGGAATCTCGCGAACCACGCGGCGCATCTCCCCCCTCATGGCCGTTACAACGAAGCCAAGACGGCTTCCAGCTGCACGTTGCTGCTGCGGAGCCGTTGGCACAGGGTCTTGCCCAGGTTGCGAAGCACCTTCACGCCCGCTCCCGGGTTGGAGTCAATCAAGGCATTGAGGCTCGACGCCGTCGCCCGCGCCAAAACGGCGGCCGTATCCGCCGTCACCGTAGCGGTGCGCACATCGTGTTGGAACAAGGCCAGTTCACCAAACACCGCACCAGGGCCAAGCCGGGCAATGATTTCCCCGGTCGAGGTGGTGACGCGCACCTTGCCTTCCAGCAAAACGTAAATTTCGGTGGCAATGTCGCCTTCGCGGATGATGTCCGCATCCGCCGCAAAACTCACTTCGTCGGCCACCGAAGCCACCGAGGCGATTTCATCGTTCGTGAGACCCTCCACCAAGTAGCTGTGACGTAGATTCTCCAGGAGGCCCATATGTGCCGCCCAGGATACCTGTCCCCTACTTTCGGAAGGTGGCCTTTGCGATGAAGATGAGGTTCGCCGGGCGCTCTGCCAGCCGCCGCGTGAAGTACGGATACCACTGCTCGCCGTAGGGGATGTACACCCGCACGTTGAACCCTTCCGCCCGCAATGACGACTGCAAATCGCGCCGGATGCCGTACAGCATCTGCCACTCAAACGATTCCTTGGCGATACCTTCCCGCTCAATGAACCCGCGCAAGGTTTGGATGATCGCCTCGTCGTGGGTGGCAATGGCGGGGTAGTGGCCGGCCTTCAGCAGGCGCTGGGCCGCCTCCACGTACTTCTGGTCCACCACGGCCTTGTCTTGGTACGCCACGGTTTCGGGCTCCAGGTAAGCGCCCTTCACAATGCGCACCCGCGTGGGCAGGGCCAGCAGGCGGGTCAGGTCGCCATCCAGCCGCTTCAGGTAGCTCTGCATCACGGTGCCGGTGTTCGGGTACTCAGCGTGCACCCGCTCAATCATCGCGACGGTGCGCTCGGTGTATTCGCTGGCTTCCATGTCCGCCCGCAC
>CAZDWU010000053.1:0-2813 GCA_964509165.1 uncultured Chthonomonas sp.
AGCGCTGCAATCGCACTGCAGAGGCCAGGGGTTCGAATCCCCTTATCTCCACCACTTTTTCACGAGCGACCGCGCTCGCACCCCTTGGTAGACTTGGGGACCCATGGTCACGGCCCCCTATGCCCTTTGGCTTGGCACTCTCATCCTGGGGCCCTCCACCGTTAGCGTAAGCGCCGACCAAGTCGTGCTTCAGAACGAAGTCGTCCGTCGCGTCATTCGCACCAGCAACGTTGTTGGCACCACCTCCTTCTCGCGAATGGACAGCCGCGAAGAATTCATCCGGACCATCGAGCCGGAGGCTCGCCTCATTGTTGACAACACCGAGTACTGGCTGGGGGGAGTCCAGCCTCTGCCGAACAAGGCTTTCTTGACCGAGACATGGATCGCCAACGCGATGCCTTCGCCCAAGTCACTGCCCTTAAGGAAGGTCACTCAGGGCCTGCCCCAAAGCCGCATTCCGCACCGCGTAAATGGCGCGCCGTGGTCTCCCCGCGGGAGGGTGTGCAATTTTGAGTTTGAACACCCTGATTTCTTTGCCGTTCTGACCTTTGAGATTTACGATGGGGTCCCCGCGATTGCCAAACATGTCACGGTGACCCCCAAGCCGAGCAAGCGCATTGTGGTGAACCAAATCGTCACTGAGCGGCTGAGCCTGGTGGAGGCCGAAAGCGAGGTCGAGCGATCTCAGCATGTGCGCCTTCCTAACGTCACGGTGCTGAGCGACATGTCCATGGGGGGCAATCTGAACGCCAGCACTTTCTGGGAGACGGATGACACTTACACCACCCAGGTCAACTATCTGCTAAAGACTCCCTGTCTCGTTGAGGTTCGGCCGCCCAACGGCATGCACACGACCACCACGGAGGCGCCGGTTCGTTCCGTGACCTCGTTTGCAATTCTTCATGGTGGGTCAGACCGGGAAGCGAACTCGCTGGATCAGCGAAGGCTCTATCGCGCAGTCACCCCGTGGGTGCTCGATAATCCGCTGATGCTCCATGTGGTGAGCAATGACGACGCCGAAATCCGCACCGCCATTGACCAAGCCTCGGAGTGTGGATTCGAAATGGTCATCATGAGTTTCGGTTCGGGCCTGAACATGGAGGACACGTCTCCGGCGAACATCTCTCGTTGGAAGGCCCTGCGCGAGTACGCCACGCAAAAGAACGTCCGCTTTGGTGGCTATTCCCTGTTGGCCAGCCGCCGGATTAGTGACGAGCACGATGTGATCAACCCAGTGACGGGAAAGACGGGGGGTTCGATCTTCGGGAATTCGCCCTGCTTAGGTTCTGCCTGGGGCCAGGAGTACTTCGAGAAGATCAAGTTCTTCATTGAGGCCACGGGGTTCCAGTTGCTAGAGCACGATGGCAACTATCCCGGCGACCAGTGCGCTTCCACCAGCCATCCGGGGCACGCTGGCCTCCTGGATTCTCAGTGGTCACAATTCCAGCAGATCACAGAGTTCTACAAGTGGTGCCGAGATCGAGACGTCTTCTTGAATGTTCCGGATTACTATCAGTTCAATGGTTCGAACAAAACGGGGATGGGTTACCGCGAAACCAACTGGTCCCTACCCCGGGAGCAGCAGCACGTCCATGCGCGCCAAAACATGTTTGACGGGACATGGAAGAAGACCCCCTCGATGGGATGGATGTTTGTTCCGCTTGTTCAGTATCACGGTGGCGGTGCGGCGGCCACTATCGAGCCCCTTAAAGAACATTTAGCCGACTACGAGATGCACTTTGCCAACACCCTGGGCTACGGCGCGCAAGCGTGTTGGCGGGGCACCCGACTTTACGATTCGCCGGAAACCAAGGCCGTGGTGGTGAAGATGGTGAATTGGTACAAGGCGAACCGAGAACTGCTGGAGGCCGACGTGATCCATCTCCGCCGACCCGATGGAAGGGGCCTCGACTACATCTTGCACGTGCTGCCAGGGGCGGACCCCGAGGCGATGCTGGTGGTCTACAACCCAACCGACCAGGCCATCACGGAGTCAATTCCGCTCACCATGCGGGCTTATGGATTTTCCGGCCAAGTTTATCGGGCGCATGCGGGGGGTGGTGCGGTGCCGATGGAGGGGGACCAGGTTGAGGTCACCGTGGCGGCGCGCTCTTGGACGTGGGTGAAGTTTTCTACCAAGCGCGCGTAGCCGGGGGGCTCTTTTTGAGCTTGCAAGCCTCTATTGGGGCATGACGGTGTCCACGATGGCGTGGTACTTGGCCTCGTCAATCCCGTGGCGCTGGTCGGTGGCCAGCGGGTGGCATTGGTCTTCGGCGCAATAGAAAAAGGGGCGCTGGTGCCCCGGCCCGAACTGCACCCGGAGAGGCAGCCCCATGGAATCCGGGTAGCCCGGGATCTCGCAGGCCAGGGTGCCGGGTTCCGGGGGGAGATGAGAGCCGTCGGCGTCTTTGAGTTCCCAGAGGGTGCGGGCGGTGGATTCGCTGACCTCGGCCCAGCACCCCCAGCCCCACCGGTCGTCGCTGAAGGTGAACGGGAGATACAGAACCCCGCGCAGGAACCAGCGGCCCTCGTGGCAGCAGGCTTCGGTCCACCAATCCAGGTGGGCTTGGCGGGCTTCCTCGTCGAGCGCCCAGACCTCGTCTGGCAGTCGCCAGCCGTAGTCGGTGGGGAGGCCAGCGTGCGTGCCGCCGCACTGCGGACACACCCATTCGGGCGGCGGAGGGGTGCGCTTCTTGCCCCACATGGCGCGGAGTTTACTTTGGCTTGGGGGGCGCCAAACGCGCTTTGCAGAGGCCAGGGGGGTCGCTCCCCTGCCTCACCAACCCTAATGGCACCGGCCACTCTGAGCCGGC